>CANOCU010000034.1 GCA_947564645.1 uncultured Lachnospiraceae bacterium | reverse complement strand
GAGGTCATCAGCAGCGTGCATCTTAACAGACTGCGGAAAACGACCCTTCATAATTATTCCAATTCCCTGGCATCCACCCTCTCTTTCTGGGACAACCGGCTTAACGTCATCAGCAATTCCCTGCTACAGATCGCAGATGTCAGCAGTGAGGCCTATTTCTACGTATGCAATGCAAGCGACACTCTGACCGTAGAAGTCAGCAAATCAGAGCTTTACAGCCAACTCAACTATTACTCCAGAAGTCAGCAGCAGGAATTTCACTTTTTTACTTATTTTCCTTCCCGCAATGGTCTGCTCATCGAATCCAAGAACTATATACCGGATCGTGACGAGCGGGAAAGTGTGAAGGCAGATATTCTCTCTCTGCTGTCACCGGATCTCACCGCTTCCAGAAGCGGCTGGACTTTATTATTAAACGAGTACCGGCCCTTTCTGCTCAATTACTATTTGATCGACAACAATTACATTGGCACCTATATCCCTCTTAGCAGCATATTTTCCGATGTGGCGCTAACAGACTCCATGCCCGTGACGATCCAGCTGTTAGACGAGCACGGACAGCTCATTTACCAGTCCGCAAATCCATCCACACCGGATATTCAGCACTCTGCTGTGTTCGATCATTCTATGAATTGTGTTGATTACACGTTCCGAATCTATTTACACAGAGGCCTGTTTCTGGCAGAAACCTCCTCAGCCATCGCTCTGACTGTGATCATTCTGATCGTCGGTCTCTTTCTGTTATCCGTCAACCTGAAATATCATGTACACAACGTATTAAAGCCTTTGGATACATTAAAAAACGGTATGCAGGAATTTAGCAATGGCAATACCGAGATACGTCTGGATTCTTCCGAAACTTATAATGACCGGGAAATTTCGTCTCTATACCATGTATTTAATCACATGGTGGAACAGATCACTTCCCTGAAAATACAAGTCTATGAATCCACCCTGGAAAAGGAAAGGATTCATAACAATTTCATGATCACCCAGATACAGCCACATTTCTATGCGAATATACTGCATCTGATCTTTTCTTTGGCGCAGATTAAGGATTTCGACAGCATACAGAAGCTTTCTTACTCGGCCGGTTCCTATTTTCGATATCTTTTGGGGGAAAAGGGCAGTTTCGTCAGGTTATCGGACGAGATCAATTGTGTGAAAAGTTATATGGATATTCAGAAACTCAGATATAAAGAAGCATTGCAATTCGTTTTTGTTTCATCAGGTGACAGGACGGAAGAGCAAATCGTCATCCCTATGATCCTGCAGGCATTTATCAGTAACAGCATCAAGCATAACATAACACTGGTCCCTGTTCTGACTGTCACTTTAAAGATTGAACAGGCTGCCGGGAATCTGCTGTTCTGCATCCATGACAATGGTCTTGGCTTCAACCCTGATATTCTGGCCAGGATCAATAATCATGAAGACATCAGCAAGAACGGCCATCATATCGGAATCCAGAACATCAAAGAACGGATTAAGCTGTTTTATGGCAAGGATGGCTCCGTACAGATTGAGAGCGAACCGGGAAATACCCTGGTAAAGATCAGACTGCCAATCATAAAGAAGGAGGATTTTGTACAATGAATATTATGATCGTTGATGATGAGATCGCAACCCTGGAAATCCTGAGCGCTTCCATTCACTGGAATCATCTGGGAATAAATCAGGTATTTACTGCCAAAAACGCGATCGAAGCAAAATCTCTTCTGGCAAAAGAATCCATCGACATCACTGTCTGTGATATTGAAATGCCCAGAGAAAGCGGCCTGGAACTGATCTCCTGTATCAAGGACCTCTATCCGGAGATCGTCAACATCATTTTGACAGGACACCAGGATTTCAATTACGCCCGTGATGCCGTTTCACTAGGCGTCTATGCCTACCTGCTGAAGCCGATCCTGTTCGCGGAACTGGAAACAACCGTAAAAACTGCCATTGAGAAGATTCGTACCGAGCAGACATCGGAATATCGGAAAAAGAAAGAACAGCTCTATTCTGTCGACACCGAGAAAGAGCTGTCCCTGAAAGGATACCTTGCTGAAATTCGTAACTATATTAATTCACACTATGGAGAAGACATCACCCGCGCAAACATCGAGTCCCTGGTACATCTGAACGTAGATCATGTCAACCGTGAGTTTAAACGGGAAACCGGCTTTTCCCTGATGGAGTATACGCAATACTACCGCATCTATATGGGTAAGAAGATGCTGTCCGAAAACAAACTGACTATCGGTGAAATCGGCGCCTTATGCGGCTATAACTCACAGTCCTACTTCAGTGAGGTCTTTAAAAAATGTACCGGTATGACGCCCAATGAGTATCGCAGGAACAACACGACACATGTCGGGCACCCTACTTCTTAACCCCTTTCGTCCCGGACAGATTCGCGCTCTGCAGAATATTACTGTCGAAGGAGGTCAGCATATTCTTCTCCTCCCGCTCTCTCTTGAGCGCCAGGCCGACCATATCATCAAGCAGCTCGGCATAAGGCTTGCCAAGCGCCTCCCACAGATAGAACGCCAGTGATCCCGGAATCGGATTGATCTCATTGACATACACCTGATCCGTATCCTGATCGATCATAAAGTCGATTCTGGATACGCCGTTACAGTTTAACGCCTGGAAGGTCTGCACAGCCATCTGCCGGATCTCCTCCCGCTTCTGCGGCGTAAGGTCGGCCGGCAGCTCCCGCCTTGCCGTGCGCATTCCTTCCGAGCCGCCCTTAGCGCCCGCCACATACTTATCTTCATAGCTTAAGATCTCGTCACTGGAAATGGGCTCTTCACACTCGGACGCCTGGGCATCCTCGTAGTCGCCCAACACCGCACAGTTGATCTCCCGCAGGTTCATGATCGCACGCTCGACCAACACTCTTGGCCCGAAGGTAAAAGCATACTCAAGCGCTTCCTTAAGCCCTTCCTTGTCCTTCGCCACCTTAATACCCACGCTGGAGCCCAGGTTGACCGGTTTGATGATGACAGGATAACCGATCCTGCCTTCCACCCTGCCGCAGGCTGCTTCCTCATCCCGTTCGTACTCCTTCACATTCAGGGTAACGCAGTCCAGTACCGGAACGCCGTTGTCCCTCAGCACGGTCTTCATTACATATTTGTCCATCGTCACCGCGGAAGCCGACACATCACAGCCCACAAACGGAATATTGTAGTGGCGGAGGAATCCCTGCAGAGAACCGTCCTCCACATTCGCACCATGCACCACCGGAAAGGCCACGTCGATCTGCGCCACTACGGAATTGCCCATCTTCTTCACCGGATAGCGGATCAGCTGCACTTGTCCCTGCTCACACATGATAAAAACCCGGATGCTCTTCTGCAGAAGGGCCGGAATATTCCTGTAATTGGCGATATCAGCGATCGCATCCCCTGTATAAAGTTCGTTGTCCTTCGTGATATAGACGGGGATCAGCTCATACTTATCCCTGTTAAAGGAATTATACGCCTGCAGCCCGGAGATCACCGACACCTCATGCTCCACACTCTTACCGCCAAAAAATACACCCACTCGAATCTTCATGTTATCAAACCATGCCTTTCTTCTACTTTTTAACCCGATTCTTTATAACGATTCCGTTTCCGATTTGTTATGTCGCTTACGATCATTCACGCCAGGGCCGCTCATAATAAGCTCGCCCCTCGGATCCTGTTCTCACGCATAATTGTCGGGCAGATCGTTCTCGATCAAAACCACCTTCTGCTTCTCATCCGGAATCGCATTCACCATCTGGAAGGCCTCCTGTAACGTATCCACTACGATCATCCTGCTTCTCGCAAATCCGGCCTCCAGCAATCCGTCCTGAATGGGCTTCGTCTGCTCTCTGCCGACCAGTACCGCATAGTCGCATTTATCCGCGGCGTACATGCCTGCTTCTTTGTTCTCGCTGTACTGCTTCTCTCCCAGTTCCACCATCCCCGGCGTCATCAGGATCCGCAGTTCCTTAAACATCCCCAGCGTGTCAAGCGCCGCCATAAATCCATTCTTATTGGAATTATAGCTGTCATCCAACAGGATCCGTCCGCCCTGCCTGCTCAGCTGCAGCCTGTGAGGCACACTCTCCAGCTGCTTCACCGGATAGCGAAGCTGCTCCATGGGAATGCCCAGCGTATGCGCCACCGCAATGGCACCGGCGATATTCTGCACATTGTGATTCCCCACCAGACGCGTATGAAATTCAACTTCCTCTCCCCGCTCATCCTTCATCTTAAAGACAGAACCGTTTGGCGACACCGCGATGTCATAGGCTCTATAATCGATATCATCTCCCGCTGTTCCATAGCTTACAACGTTCTTATCTGTCTTATGCGCTCGAATATAGCTGTTGTCATAATTCAGGAACACCCTTCCTCCCACCGGCACGGCATCCGCCAGCTCAAACTTGGTAGCAATGATGTTCTCTATCGTATGGAAACTCTGCAGATGCTGCGGCCCGATCGAAGTGATGATCCCATGCTCCGGGTGCACCAGATCGCAGATCTCCTTGATATCGCCCACTTCCCTGGCGCCCATCTCACAGAGGAAGATCTCATGAAAGGGCTTCATCTGTTCCCGGATCGTCCGCACGACGCCCAACGTCGTATTATAGTTGCCCGGTGTCTGCAGGACATTGAACTTACTGGACAACAGCGTATTCAGGAAATATTTCACGCTGGTCTTCCCGTAGCTGCCTGTCACACCGATCACCGTCAGATTCGGCATCTCCCGAAGAATACGGGCGGCATCCGACACATAATGCCTGTCGATAGCCTGCTCGACCGGCCTGTTGATCCAATTTACCAACAGAATCAGGAACGGCTGCAAGAGGAACAATACCAGCAGAATGCTCCCGCACACGCGTGTCCGATACGTTCCCGCAGTCAGTGACAACAGCACACAGACTACATACAGCGCCGCCGTCGTGATCAGCATACGCCGTACCCGCATTGTATATACAAGCGGCTTCTTCGCCTGCCGCGGTTTATTGACCAATATAGTCATTGCATTCATCACGCAGGCTGCGACCAGACATCCCAGATTCCCGACAAGCACCAGAGGAAGCGATATCACCGCATACAGACTCTTTCCCAGCAGTCTGCCCACATTGCTGTGTACCTGCATCCATTCTCTGTATTCTCTCGGCTTATAAGAGTTCTGCTGAAACATATGCACGATGTAAATCTCATACAAAACGACCCCTGTCATATAAGTGACGAACCATACAAGCATCCATACTCTATCCATGACGATTCCTGCCCGATCTTATTTCTATCAAAATTTATAACGTACTGAAAAATGCCTCCAACGCCCCATGTACCTTCGGCGCCTGTTCCGCAAAGGAAAAGTGTCCCGCGCCTTCGCAGACCACCAGACCTGCATCCGGTATCAGTTCTTCCATCCGCTTCGCATCCGACAGCGGCGTCGCCGTATCCCGGTCGCCCCAGATCAGAAGCGTGGGACATTTCACCAGATGCATAAGCGGCTCCAAGTCCTCATTTACCACCTTCACAAGCGTCGCCCGCATGGTCGGCGTGGCATTGTTATAATCCGCAGATCCCCGTCTGCGCCTCATATCCTCCACCGCATCTGGATACAGGAAATGCAACACCTTCGTACTCATGACCGCACGCCCGATCTTATAACACCGCAGACTCAGCTTCTGCCGGAAACTCTTCTTCGGCAGAATACCCGCGCTGTCGATCAGGACCGCCTTCTCGATCGCGAAAGGCAGCCGCTGCCTGGCATTCATCTTAAAGAACACTCTTCCGCCGAAAGAATGCACCACAATACTGATCTTCGATGCCCGGAACGATGCCATAAACCGCACTACAAAATTCACATAATCATCCACGCACCACGCCTCCGGCGGCTCCGGCGTCTTCCCGAACCCCGGCAGGTCCGGCGCGATCACCCTGTGACTTTGTGCCAATACACGGATCATGCCCGCATACAGGGTAATATTGGCCCCCCATCCATGCAGCAGCAGAATGATGTCGCCTTCCCCTTCATCTATATAGTTTACCGCTATTGAATCAATCTTCTTAACCACGTCTTACCCCAACGATCTGTCAAATATAAATCCCGCAGCAGGCATAGCCGCCGGAATGCCACGACCGATATACTCTGCCGCTGTTCTGTTATTGTGTTATCCTGCCATGCCAGGAGGCAGATTTATCTGACGCTCAGTATAGTCTATGCACACCGCATTCCTGCCGCAACACGGATCCCTATTCTATTTTACCCAACACACTATGATTTATCATATACCCCCGCCCATTATTTGGCAATCATGTTTTTGTCCCATATTACTAAAATCGCAGAAAGTATAAGGCAGCAGCGAGGCGGTCGATTGTAAACGAAATTTCTAATGCCGTTAACTATAAAAAGGTGTAAAGCCTCAATAAATCAATAGGCCCTGCACCTTCCGGTTGACTGTTTACAGTATGATTATTCTTTTATTTCATCAATATCTGTCATATTAACACCCAGACTATTAAGCAATGCTTTCAGGGATGTATATTTCCGTTTCAATTTTGCATAAGTCTTCATAGCGTTTTCTTCCTTTGCGGTTGCCATGTATTCCTGCACTTCTCTGAAATCATCCATGGCTCTCTGCATTATTTCAGCATTATTCATTTCCTCTAATACCTCCATCGTTCACCGCCTTCTTAAGCAACTATTGACCTGTTGATCTTATTATAGCGGATTGGTAAAAAAGTGTAAAGCCTATTTGGTTTCCATGTACCTCAGTTCTCCACATAATCCGCATAATCCGTCTCGCTGGCAAACAACATATATTCTCCGTTCACATATCCCATGTAACCACTTTCCACTGCATAACCTTTCATGATCCTTACCTCTTCCCTTTCCCTTACTGATGACCGCCCACCACAGAACGTCTCATTCTCTATTCCTGTTCCGCCGGCAGTCGAACTTCTGTTCTTCTCTGAGATAAGGATACAAAAAATAGAGTCCTATAATCCGGACTCTATGAAACAATCTTATAAATTTCATCATATATATTCAAAAATACCCTGAATGGCATCCGAAATAATCATCATTTCGGAAATGGATAACCTATCTATCTTTTTATGACCGCGAATAGATAAATCCAACAATCCAAGCTTTTCACAATGTATATATCCTTCTGTATTTTCTGTAGAGATCCATATGTGGAGAGGCCCTGGCTTAGAATTATAAATAACAGGACATCCAATTATCTCACCGCTGGTATTGAAAAAATTCTTACTGACAACTAAGACCGGATGTTTTATCTTCTCTATTTTCAAAATATCCCCTTGATGCAGAAGTTCCATTACCACACCTCTCTTCCAACCGGTTCGCCCCAATCATATTCTCCATCAAGCATTAATTCTCCGTCAAATTCCTCAGCTCTTTCTTCTAATGTTTTATGACGAAATGGTTTTACCAATGTAATTGCACCATTTGATGTCTTAATATCTAAAATTTCATTTAGCGAAATTCCTGCATTTTTCAATACTTCCTTTGGCAATCTTATTCCCTGACTGTTTCCCCATTCTTTTACCCGTGTCTGCATATAAAACCTCCCTGTGTAGTATATCCTTAGTATATACCGTGTAAAGAGGATTATCAACATATTTTCATCAATCCTCTGACCCGCTCCACGATCCGCGCCAGTTCTTCCGCGACAAGATCCAGTTCCGCTATCGTATTTTCCTCACTGAGCGAAAACCGCACCGATCCCCGCGCCTGCTCTTTCGACAATCCCATCGCCAGCAGCACATGAGACGGATCCGTCGCCCCCGAAGTGCAGGCCGATCCGGCCGAAGCACAGATCCCCGCCATATCCAGCATGATCAGTATGGTCTCGCCTTCCATGCCCGCAAAGCTGAAATTCACGTTATTCGGCAGACGCCGCGTCCTGTGCCCGTTAAGCGTCACGTCAGGAACCAATTCTTCTATCCGCCCGATCAGATAATCCCGCAGCAACCGTTCCTTCTTTGCCCGCTCCTCCGGATTCTCATAAGCTCTCTTTGCCGCAGCAGCCATCCCCACGATCCCGGGCACATTCTCCGTGCCGGCACGTCTGCCCCGCTCCTGCTGCCCGCCATGGATCAGAGGGCGGATCCTCGCCTTCTGTCCTATATAAAGAAATCCCACGCCCTTAGGCCCGTTAAATTTGTGCGCGCTTGCCGACAACAAGTCGATGTGACATTCCTTCACATCGATCAGCAGATGTCCATAGGCCTGCACCGCATCGGTGTGGAACAAAATGCCATGCGCCGCCGCGATCGCCCCGATCTCCTTCACCGGCTGAATCGTCCCCACCTCGTTGTTGGCCGCCATCACCGAGATCAATACCGTATCTGGCCGGATCGCCCGCTCAAGCTGCAAAAGATCAACGATCCCCTCCGCATCCACATCCAGATACGTGATCTGCGCTCCCATCTTCTCCAGATACTCGCACGTGTGCAGCACCGCATGATGCTCGATCTTCGAGGTAATGATATGCCGTCCCTTATCCTGCCACGCCTCAAATACCGCCTTGAGCGCCCAGTTGTCCGACTCCGACCCGCCCGCCGTAAAGTAGATCTCGTTCGTCTCCGCCCCCAGCGTCCCCGCGATCGTCTCCCTGGCCCCAAGGAGCGCCTTCTTGCTCTCACTCCCCAGCCCATAGATACTACCCGCATTTCCGTAATACTCCGTAAAATATGGCAGCATGGCCTCCACCACTTCCGGCGCCGTCCGCGTCGTCGCCGCGTTATCCAGATAAATCATCTCTCCATTGTCCTTTCTGTCCACTGCTACTCCAGCAACAGCTCCTCCATATCCTTTAGCACCGCCTCCGTAAGCCCCAGCAGCAGTTCCTCATCCTTCTCGATCACGCCGCACTTCTTATACCGCATCCGAAACATCGGCACACCCTTCGGCTCGAAATGCAGCCTGCCCTCGTAGGCCTGCAGCAGGCGCGGGATGTTCTCCACCCGGATCCGGGCATCCGGCCGCAGCTGAAAACGGATCGTCTCGTCCTTCCCCTTCACCTCCGGCATATAAAGCTTATGGGCATGGGAGCGGATCAGCGCGATCCGCAGCAGATTCTCCGCCGACTTTGGAATCTCCCCGAAACGATCTAACAGTTCCTCCCGCATATCGTCGCATTCCTTCTCGTTCTCGATCCCTGCGATCCTTTTGTAGATATCCAGTTTCTGCACCTCATTGACGATATAAGACGCCGGGATATAGGCATCCGCCTCCAGATCAATGCTCGTATTGAAATCCTCGATCGTGGAGATTCCCTTCCGGTTCTTCACCGCCTCATTTAACATCTTGCAGTACAGATCGTATCCCACCGCCTGCATATGCCCATGCTGCCTTGCGCCAAGCAGGTTGCCGGCGCCCCGGATCTCCAGATCCCGCATGGCGATCTTAAAGCCGCTGCCCAGCTCCGTAAATTCCTTGATCGCTCCCAGCCGCTTCTCCGCAATCTCCTTCAACATCTTGTCTCTCTTATACATCAGGAAGGCGTACGCCGTCCGGTTGGAACGACCCACCCGGCCGCGCAGCTGGTACAGCTGGGAAAGCCCCATCTGATCCGAATCATGGATGATCATCGTATTCACGTTGGAGATATCGAGTCCCGTCTCGATGATCGTCGTGGACACCAGCACATCAATCTCGCCGTCGATAAAATCATACATGATGCGTTCCAGTTCGCTCTCCTTCATCCTGCCGTGCGCGAAACTCACGTTGGCTTCCGGCACCAGCTTCTGGATCATAGCCGCCACATCGGCGATATTGTTGATCCGGTTATAGACATAGTAAACCTGCCCTTCCCGGGACAGTTCCCTGACGATCGCCTCCCGCACCAGTTCCTCGTTGTATTCGCAGACAAAAGTCTGGATCGGCTGTCTGTCCCCCGGCGCCTCCTCCAACACGCTCATATCCCGGATCCCGATCAGACTCATATGCAGGGTCCGCGGGATCGGCGTAGCCGTCAGCGTCAGCACGTCCACATTTTCCTTTAGCTTCTTGATCTTTTCTTTATGAGCCACCCCGAAACGCTGCTCCTCGTCGATGATCAGAAGCCCCAGATCCTTATACTCCACATCCGCAGACAGCACCCGGTGCGTACCGATGACGATGTCCACCATGCCTTTTTTCAGATCCGCGATCGTCTTCTTCTGTTCCGCCGCCGTGCGGAACCGGGAGAGCAGGTCGATCCGCACCGGAAAATCCTTCATCCGCTGCACGAACGTATTATAATGCTGCTGCGCCAGAATGGTCGTAGGCACCAGATAGACCACCTGCTTGTTCTCCTGCACCGCCTTGAAGGCCGCCCGGATGGCGATCTCCGTCTTGCCGTAGCCCACGTCGCCGCAGATCAGGCGGTCCATGATCTTGTCACTCTCCATGTCCTCCTTGGTGGCCGCAATCGCGCTGATCTGATCTTCCGTCTCCTCAAAAGGAAACATTTCCTCAAATTCCCGCTGCCAGACCGTATCCTTGCCATACCGGAAGCCCTGGCTCTGCTGCCTTACCGCATACAGTTCCACCAGGTCCTGCGCCACCTCATCCACCGCACTGCGCACCTTGGACTTGGTCTTATTCCACTCCTGGGTGCCCAGCTTATTTAACTTCGGCTTCGTTCCCGCCTCCGCGGAAGCATATTTCTGGATCACGTCAAGCCCCGTGGCCAGCACATAGAGGATGCCGCCGTCCCGGTAGGATATCTTCATATAATCCTTGACGATCTTATCGACCTCCACCTTCTCGATCCCCTGGTAAATGCCCAGTCCATGACTCTCATGTACCACGTAATCCCCTACCCGCAGTTCATTGAAATCATTGATCTTCTGGCCCTGATAGACTTTTTTCTTCTTCTTTTTCTTCTTTTCCGCGCCGAAGATATCGCTCTCCGAGATCACGATAAATTTTAACAGCGGATACTCGAATCCTTTTAACACCCGGCCATAGTAAGTCATCACTTCCCCCGGCTGTACCTCCCGCATGGGATCCTCCGTATAGAAAGCGCTGATCTCCTGTTCCTGCAGATCCTCCGCCAGCCGCTTCGCCCTTGTCCGCGAGCCGGAAAGCAGCAGGATCCGGTAGCCCCTTTTTTTATAATTCGCCAGATCTTTCACCAGCGCCTCGAAACTGTTATTGTAGGAAGACAGGCTCCGGGTCTGGATGTCAAACTTCCTGTCCGCCTTAAACAGCGGATTCCTGCCGTCCATCATGGAAAGCGTCACCACCCGTCCCCTGACGATCCTGGCCGCCGTCTCCTCCGCGCTGTACAGAATGTTCATCTGCCCGGGCAGGATATAACCCTTCTCCAGACGGTGCATCATGCTCTCCCGAAACTCCAGTTCCACCGCCGAGGCATGTTCCTTGACCCGCAGCGGCTCCTCCACGAAGACGCAGCTTGCGCCCCGCCCCGCAGGCCCTGCGGAAAAGTTCTCGAAACAGTCTAAGAACGTAGAAAGTTCCGGATAAAAATAACGCACATAACTCTCCAGATTCACCGCGCCCCGGGACAGCCCCAGTTCCAGCAGCTGTTCCTCCAGTTCCCTGATCTGCGTCTCGATCCGGTGGGCTTCCTCCGTCTTCCTTTCTTCCCGCAGGCGGGCAGCGTGAGACTTACACTCCGCTTCTATCTTTTTCAGACCGCTTCGCAGTTCTCCGTCGGTCAGGATCAGCTCCGTGGCCGGATAGATGGTGACCGATTCCAGCTTCTCAATGGAACGCTGGCTTAAGAGATCGAAGCTGCGGATCGACTCCACATCCTCGCCCCACAACTCAATACGATAGGGATTCTCCTCCGTCAGATCGAAAATATCGACAATACCGCCGCGGATACTGAACTGCCCCGGCGCTTCCACCTGATAATTCTTCTCATAGCCAAGCTCCACCAGCTGCGTGGCCAGCGCTTCCTCCGCCAGGACGCTCTGCCTGTCGATACGGATTACATGCCGGCGCCAGGAATCAATCGGAATCTGCGGCGCCATCAGCGCATCATAAGTGGTGATCACCGTGGTCGGCCGGCCCTCCATCAGCCTGCGCAGGCAGCGGATCCGCTCCATGGTCAGCCGATTGCCGTGGATATCCGCCTGAAAAAAGATCAGATCCTTGGCCGGATACAGCATCACATTCCGGTCATAGAATTTATAATCTTCATACAGTTCCTTTGCCCGCACATCATTAAAAGTAACGATGATCTTGTTCCGAAAACCATCGCCGATCCCGTAGACCATATGCAGTTTCTGCGAATCCACGCATCCGCTGAGCGCTATGCAGGCCTGCTCCTTTCCGAGCATCTTCTTAATCTCTTCATATTCTCCCAGTTCTTCCAGGGGAGCCAGTAAAGCCCTCACATCTTACCTCCGTTATGCCGCTATCTGCTTTCTTAACTTGTTTCGCAGCAACGCTGCTTCCTTCCCTCAATGATTCTTCTTATTGAATTGATTCATGGCCGCATCCGGCCCTTCCGCGATCATCACTTCCACCGCCTGTACCGCCCGCGCAATGCTCTCGTCCATGACCTCCCGCTCCTTGTCCGTAAAATGTCCAAGCACATAATCCGCCAGATCATACCCGTCAGGCTTCTCACCCACGCCCATCTTCACGCGCTGAAACTCATCGTGCCCCAAATGCAGGATGATATTCTTCAGTCCGTTGTGGCCGCCCGCGCTTCCCTTCTTGCGGATCCGGATCTGCCCCGGTTCCAGACTGACGTCGTCCGCGATCACGATCAGTTCGCTCTTTTCGTCTGCCTTATAAAAGTCTATGACCTGTCTGATACTTTCACCACTCAAATTCATATAAGTCTGGGGCTTCACCAGCAATACTTTCCGGCCGCCCACATATCCCCTGCCGATGAGCGCCTTGTGTTTCCGCTCTCCTACCGTAATCTGGTTCTTCCGCGCTACCTCGTCTATCACTTCAAATCCGATGTTATGCCTTGTATTCTGATACTTCCGGTCCGGATTCCCCAAGCCTGCGATAATGTACATGCCGCCCTCCTGTAATTCTGTATTCTTGTGAAATAATTCTTTGATCTTTGCAATCAAAATATCGTTTCCTCCCCTTATAGCTTCTGATATCCGGTCACTTCCTGTTTCATTTCCTGTTCCATCAGTAGAATCAGAAACTTCAGGACCGATCCGACATAACCCTGCAGCGCTTTTTATAACATGCGATTCCATATCTATGAATGATTTTCATCCCATCGTCAAGGAGCATCTCTGCATAATTTCTGTCGTTGATCTGCTGCAGTGCCGCCTTACAGCTCTCATCAAACGCCGCGTTTTCGGCATATTTCAGTTCAATAATGATACCGGTCTCCTTTTCCTCTATCTCTATGCTGATATCGCTGTATCCTTCCCCGGCCTCGGCGTTTGACTTAACCTTCCAGCCATCCATACTTCCCAAAAGTCCAAGCAGAATACCATGATAAAAATTTTCCTTCATCTCCTTTTTTACATTTGTATCGCGGATGCTGATGGTTTTCCGAAGATATGCATTGAAGCCTTCCTCGACAGCCCGTGTATCATTTTCCAGAAATGCATTACAAAAATCCGACAGCCTCCGGCTGTCTCTTAAAGTTTCCTCCTCAAACCAATCCCGGATCTGCTCCGCATAAATCCAGCGTATTTCCCTGTTTGGAATGATCAGTTCTGTCAGCCCGTTCTCATCTTCTCCCTGCTGTGTCAGATATCCTGTCATATACAGAAAACTCCATAGATTGTCAAACTTAGTATCCATATCCCTGTACGTCAATTCCTGTCGGATCCTCTTCCTGACGCTGCCTCCGTTGATCAGATGTTCCATTTCATTTCTGTCAGAAGTCTTTGCCTTTTCTATAAATCTCCTGACGATGGTGTTACTGCTTGTATTTACCCAGTAATTCTGAGGCACGGAAAAAGGATTCATCTTCAAAGCATGACAGTAGCTTACCACATCCCATGGACAGTAAATACCGAGACTTCCAAAACGATAACCGTCGTACCACTCTTTTATAGTGTCATATCGATCCGTAAAGCCATAATAGGCAAGCATCTTCCTGACATCAGTATCCATGAAGCCAAAATATTCATTATATTGTATATCCTTCACCGTATATATGTTTAGATTGTTCAGCCCGGTGAAAATACTCTCCTTTGAGATCCGAAGACATCCGGTGAGGACCGCAAAATACAAGCTGCTGTTTGTCTTGAGCGCCTGACCGAACAGTGTTCTAATGAAATCTACCATACTGTCATAGTAACCGGACTGGTACGCCTTATCCAGCGGAACATCATACTCGTCGATCAGAATAATCGTTTTTTGCCCATAGTGCTTATGCAGAAACCGGGACAGCATCAACAGGCTGTTTTCCAGCAGTTCCCCTGACATCGCAAAATCTCCCGCATCGTCCAGTTCGATTAGTTTTGCATATTGCTGCCGTTCCGTTTCATTCAGTCTGTCGCTTTCTGAAAGGAATGAAAACCTGACTGCCTCATTCCCTATGATAGACTGCAGTTTTTTTCTTGTCTTATCAAAAGTTTTCCCCTCCGCGCTTTTTAAACTCAGAGAGATCACCGGAAGTTTCCCCAGATAGGCATCGCAGATTTCCGTTTCACCGGCGATCTCCAGACCGTCAAAAAGCCCGCGGTCACTGCCTGTCTCAAAGAAATATTTTAACATACTCATATTCAGCGTTTTCCCAAAACGTCTCGGCCGCGTAAACAGACACACTTTACACGGATTTTCCAGAAGAGTCCTGATCAGCCCTGTCTTGTCCACATAATAATAACCCATGGAACGTATTTCTTCAAAATCTTCTATACCCATGGGAAGTTTTGCTATTCCTTCCATCTCATACCTCTTTCCTGAAAATCCTCATGGAGTACCTTTTCCTGTCCTGATAACAATATACCACATCTTACTGCAAAATAGTTCTCCGATTTTGAAACGCAAAAAATAACGCCGGAAATCCATTGTTCTGATTCCTGGCGCATTCTCACATCGATTCTTCTATGATCCATCCGTCCTGTTCTTTTTTACAAAACAGACTTTCTTTGAAATATACAGCGGCCTTCTTGTATTGCACTCAATGCATCTTCTACCGAAACAACCCCTATCGAATATAAATATTTCGCTGTAAGATTAGCAAAAGTACCATTCCTCAGCGGCTCTACAGCCATCTCCTGAATAGTTGACTCCGGCCGCAAAGTATTGTACAAATACACTGTTATAGGAATATTTTCCTGATTTGCTATCTGGTCAATAAAAAGTATATAATCTGCTCCATTTATTGTATAGTATAAGCGCTGACAAATCTTTACAAAAAGCATTATATTCTATTTATCCGTTGATTATATAGATATCTATTTGCCAGTTCGAAATCTTTTTTATGAACATATATAATATACTCATAGGTATATGAAGATCTTTCTCCATAACTTCCAGTTCTTGAGCGGGTTCCATTTCCAAATGAAGAAGCACTCCTTCTATTCACCACTTTTTCATAATACTGTATTCCATTATTATCCAAAATATTTTTAATCATAGCCTGGTTTTCTATGGAAACTATTAAATACTGTAATCATTACTTTTTCTCCATCATATATGATATTTATTTATAACCTTCGCTTATCATTATGTATTTTCTGTTTGCAGGTTTAACATTACATTAAAGTGCTTCATATAGCATTTTTTGTTAAAAGCATGTAAAGTGATACAATATTTTGCATTTCTCATTTACATTTCGCCTGATTTGTCAACTACTTATGTAAGAATTTTTAATGCGGGCATTTAGGATACTTTAATTCATACGCCAAACTATCCTTCAGCACATTTCCACACTTGCTGCATTGTCTCGCATTATAAACATATAAAGTACAACCGGCTTCTTATATGCCAATACCGGGATCGAACCTGACAGGCCGATCACCGCCGTACAACATACCGCCAGAATCTTCATTCCTGTTCGCAGTTTCCTCGTCTTCTTCATTAATGATATGTCTACTCGTCGTTTGGTTTACTCAAAACAGGCCAACCGGATTTCTTTTAAGCCGGAGCAGATCCCCACGGCATCTCAAAGCCGTGCGATCAGCTCAGACGGCGTAAATGCCACTACTCTGCTCCCGGTAAAATCCTTCACATTCCGCGTAATGATATAATCTGCGTGCAGACGTTCTGCCGTCACACTCTGGACTGCATCCTCAAAATCATCCCAGTTCATTCCTGCGGCACGGGTAAGATCCGATACATTGAAATCCACAAATTCAAAGATCAGCGAAAGAGCCTTCAAAGTTTCTTCAATCTTCTTTGCATCCAATTCCTTCCGCATAACATAAACCAGATTGGCAAATGTTAAAGCAGAAACATACCCTTTTGCCTTCTCTGTCTCACATAATTTCCAGATGACAGCAGATGCCCGGACATGCGGTTCCCGGTTCTGAAGAACATCCAACAGAATATTCGCGTCAATCAATAGCGTCATACTTTTCCCTCAGCCTCTCTGACCGGGCTTCTTCAAGATCATGATTTCCTTTCAGAAGCCCTGTCAATGCATCCGTCAGGTATGATACGGCAGCATCCTTCGGGATAAAACGTCCTACCTCCCGGCCATTTTTCGTTACAATGATTTCTTGCCCGGACATAACCAGATTCAGATATCTTCCAAAATTATTCTGCATTTCTGTTGCAGTTGCGGTTGCAGTGATCATAGCGAAACCTCCTTTTTCTATTTTTAGCATAACAAAAATTAGCTAATTTATCAATGGCATCTTTTATATACGAAAAAGGGACGCGTTCCCGCGTCCCTCCTCATTACATCCACACTATGCATTTGTTTACTCGTCGTTTGGTTCCAAAAGCGCCTTTTCATAGCTGTCCAGAATAATGCTCTGTATTCTGTCCCGGGTCTCCGAGTTGATCGGATGTGCAATGTCGCGATATTCGCCGTCGTTGGCTTTCTTGCTCGGCATTGCAATGAAAAGACCCTTTTCACCTTCAATTACTTTAATGTCATGAACTACGAATTCATCGTCTATGGTAATTGAGACGATTGCTTTCATCTTGCTGTCTTGAGTCATTTTACGCACGCGGACATCAGTAATTCTCATGAAGCTCAGCCTCCTTATCATATGATACCGGTCAGGAACCTGCCGGTTTTCACAAGCTTTTCCACACAAGTCATACTCATCAAGCCACGTAGCTTGTAATAAACATTTAATTAGTTACGCACATGCCTCTTACACAATAGAATACATCTTTCAATCGCAACCGCCTTTCCATCATACCATTAAATCACAAATCTGTCATTATGTTCTACAACAATTTCTATACCATTTTCCCCTTTATGGTAAGAATTGGCCCGTATCGTCCCCCTGCTCTCCACGATACAATTCTCAATGTGTGTGTTATCTCCGATATAGACATCATTCAGAATGATGGAATTTTTGATATAGCAGTTGTTGCCGATGTACGTCTTCTTAAAGATCACGGAATCTTCAACCTTACCGTTCACGATACATCCGCTGGAGATCAAGCTGTTCTTAATGCTCGCTCCCACATTGTACTTGGCAGGCGGCAGATCATCCACTCTGGAATAAATATCGGGATACTGCTTGAAGAAGTAATTGCGGATCTCCGGATGGAGGAAATCCATATTCGTCTTAAAGTAGTCGTCCACGGAAGCGATATTGCTCCAGTACTCTTTGATCTTATAGCCGTAGATACTCTTCATATTCTTATAGCGGATGAGAATATCTTTCACGAAATCATATCTGTCTTCCTCCGCACACCGCTCGATCATCTCGATCAGCTGCCGCCTTCTGACGACGTAGATTCCGCAGGAAATCGTGTTCGACCTGGCCACCACCGGCTTCTCCTCGAATTCCTCGATGCGGCATTCCTCGTTCATCTTGACCGTGCCGTATCTGTCCACATTGATGTCCGCCGGCATATCCTTACATACGACCGTGATATCCGCCTTCTTCTCAATATGGAATTCCAGAAGCTTATTATAATCCATTTTGTAAACGCAGTCACCGGAAGATATTACCACATATGGTTCATGGCTGTTCTTCAGGAAAGAGAGATTCTGTGCAATGGCATCTGCTGTACCACGATACCATGCATTACTCTCTGCTGTCAATGCCGGAGTGAAAACACGCAGCCCGCCCTGCTTACGACCGAAATCCCACCATTTGGAAGAACTCAGGTGCTCGTTCAGGCTCCCCGCATTGTACTGTGTAAACACGGCAACCTTATTGATGTGGGAATTGGTCATATTACTCAGTGCAAAGTCAATGCCACGGTAGCTTCCCGCGATAGGCATCGCACAGACCGCACGCTTCTGGGTCAGCTCCCTGATCCTATGATTGTTACCACCTGCCAAGATTATTCCGATTGCTCTCACTGTTTATCACCTGCCTTAATCAAAGTTTTACCGCTCGGAAGACTGCCGTCCGCATAGTCCTGTGCACTCGTCACACCAAATACGACCGAGTTCTTGCCGACGGTGACGCCCTGCGGGATAAAGCTCTTCTCCCCTACCGCCACGATGCCGCTGTTGTAGATATGGGGATCCGTCTCATTCTCCGCCTCTTCCCCGATACCCAGCCTGACATCATCTTCGATCACTGTATTCTCTGCAACGATGGCCTTGTACAATTCACAGTGGCTGCCGATCTGCGTCTCATTCATGATGATGGAATCCCTGATAACGGTTCCCTCACCGATCGTGACGCCGCACCCGATCACGGAATTATATACCTGCCCGTAGATCTCGGAACCCTCTCCGATGATACTGCGCTCCACAACACTGTCCGAGGACAGATACTGCGGCGGCAGTATCTCGCTCTTCGTGTAGATCTTCCAATATTCCTCGTAGAGATTGAACTCCGGAACGATATCGATAAGCTCCATGTTCGCTTCCCAGTAAGAGCTCAGCGTACCGACATCCTTCCAGTATCCGTTAAACTCATATGCGTAAAGAGGCGCCCCCTTCTCATGGCAGTAAGGAATGATATGCTTGCCGAAATCCAGTCCCGGCTGCGAAGCGTTCGTCAAAAGCGCTTCCTTCAAGGTCTTCCAGTTAAATATGTAGATACCCATGGACGCCAGATTACTGCGCGGATTCTCCGGCTTCTCCTCGAAATCAGTGATCCTGCGGTCCTTGTCCGTGATCATGATGCCGAACCGCTTCGCCTCCTCCATCGGTACGGGCATAACCGCGATCGTCACCTCCGCGCCGTTCTGCTTGTGGAAATCCAGCATCACCTCATAATCCATCTTATAGATATGATCACCCGACAGGATCAGGACATACTCCGGATTATAACTCTCCATATAATCCAGATTCTGATAGATCGCATTCGCCGTACCGGTATACCACTCGCTGTGAGCGCTCTTCTCGTAAGGCGGAAGCACCGTCACACCGCCGATATTCCTGTCAAGATCCCAGGGAATACCGATCCCGATATGCGTATTGAGCCGCAGGGGCTGATACTGCGTCAGCACACCCACGGTGTCAACGCCCGAATTGATACAGTTACTGAGCGGGAAGTCGATGATCCTGTATTTACCGCCGAACGCCACCGCAGGTTTTGCAACCTTCGACGTAAACACTCCCAGTCTGCTTCCCTGACCACCAGCCAGAAGCATGGCAATCATTTCCTTCTTAACCATGTTATCACCTCTTGTTTCCTAATTTTTATAAAAAATTAATATAAAAATATATTAAATCTCAAACGGGTTTTACGGCTTTGCATAATTATATCACACTCTGATTTGAAAGTGAATATAATTTACGAATTTATTCTCCCGTTATTCCGCCTATTATGTTAATATTATACAATGAATCCTGCCAATCCCGCCACACATTTGTCTGTTTTTCTCTTCTCCCCTTCCTTCCCTATCCCTATAGCTCCCGCTCAATATAAATTATCCCCAAGTCACCGCTCATCCTCTCTCACCCCGCCGGGGCCTTCCTTTCATCTACGCTTTTTAATACCAGCAGCCAGCCCCCACTTTTTCGAAAAACATATTGGTTTTTTTTTCCTAAATGAGTATAATACTAGTAAAAAAACCAAGGAGATATCCATGTATCAGATCAACTTCAGCAATCCTATTCATATATATTTCATCGGAATCGGCGGCATCAGCATGAGCGGACTGGCCGAGATCCTGCTGTCCGAGGGCTTTCGCATCTCCGGTTCCGACAGGACCCCCTCCCCCCTCACGCAGACGCTTACAGAGCGGGGCGCGACCGTCTATTACGGCCAGAAAGAAGAGCATATCACGACAGACATCGACCTGATCGTCTATACCAGCGCGATCAGACCCGACAATCCTGAGCTGTCCGCCGCCGCAAACCTGCACATTCCCACCCTGACCCGGGCGCAGCTTTTGGGCCAGATGATGAAGAACTATGAAGTTCCTATCGCCGTCAGCGGCACCCACGGCAAGACCACCACCACTTCCATGATCTCCGAGATCCTGTTAGAACACAAGGCCGATCCGACGCTGTCCATCGGCGGTATCTATAAGCCCATCGGCGGCAACATC
The DNA here is from genome assembly GCA_947564645.1 of uncultured Lachnospiraceae bacterium. GTDB lineage: Bacteria > Bacillota > Clostridia > Lachnospirales > Lachnospiraceae > UBA3282. The sequence goes on along the minus strand of CANOCU010000034.1, from coordinate 17,527 downwards.
CGTGTAGGCTCCTCTGGCTATTTTGTCACGGAAGCCTGTGAATACACCAACAGCTTCTTAAGTTTCTTCCCGAAGATCGGCATTATCCTTAATATAGAAGAAGACCACCTGGATTTCTTTCACGATATTCAGGACATCCGCAACTCTTTCCATCAGTTTGCGAAGCTGCTGCCCGATAACGGCGCCCTGATCATCAACGGCGATATCGATCACCTGGAAGAGATCACCGGGGATCTTGCCTGCCGGGTCATCACCTACGGTTCCTCACCCGATCATGACTACCATCCAACGGACATCACCTATGATGCCTCGGGTTGTCCCTCTTTTCATCTTATGCGGCAGAACGGAAAAGATGACGTATTCTCTCTGCGGGTTCCGGGAAAGCACAATGTATACAATGCCGTGGCCGCCATCGCGCTGGCCGACCTGCTGTCCATTCCTGTTAAGACCACCGCCGGGGCGTTGCTAGCCTACGCCGGCACCGACAGGCGCTTTGAGTACAAGGGCGAAGTAAACGGCATCACCGTCATCGACGACTATGCCCATCATCCCACGGAGATCACGGCCACGCTGCTAGCGGCGCGGGAGCTTGCGCACAAGACTACCTGGTGTGTCTTCCAGCCTCACACCTACACGCGCACCAAGACTTTCCTTAACGATTTCGCCAAAGCGCTTTCCCTGGCAGACGAGATCGTACTGGCGGACATCTATGCCGCCCGGGAGAAAGATACGCTGGGCATCAGTTCCCGCACACTGCAGGCGGAGATCGAGAAGCTGGGGCACCGTTGCCACTATTTCCCGACTTTTTCACAGATCGAGGCATTCCTCTTAGAAAATTGCACAAAAGGGGATCTGTTGATAACTATGGGAGCCGGAGACGTCGTAAAAATCGGCGATGACCTGCTGCAAAAATAATTATTCACAATATCCACAGAAAAGGGCCGCTGTTCCTGCCGGTTTTCTGTGGATATTGCAGGGCAGACAACGCCCCGTATTTCGGGATGTTCTGCCGCACCATCCACATTATCCACATTTGGTAAACACTTGTTCTTATTTTTTCTTTGTTACTGTTTACCTATTTTATTTTGAGGAGCGCTATGCTATAATGCGAGATGTGTCATTCTGACACACAATCTGCTTTAGGGGTAAAGCGAAGGTGGTGTATTCATGAGTTGTTTCACGATCTATCAGGATAATCATACCGATTCGACGATTATTTCCAATCGGTTTATTGACGAATATATGCAGGCTGCCAACGACGCGCAGCTTAAGATCTATCTGTATCTGCTCCGTATGATGAGCGCCAGCCGCGCTACCAGTATCTCTGATATCGCGGATCTTTTCAACTATACGGAGAAGGATGTGATGCGCGCCCTGAAATATTGGGAGAAGCATCATCTGCTGACGCTTGATCTGGATGAGCATAAGAACGTGATCGGTATCCATCTGCGGGATTTCGATGCGCCTGCGCCGGAAGCTTCCGTACCGGCCGCGGCCCAGTCTGCTTCTCTTGCTTCCGTGGTGCCCATCACCTCCAAGTTTGACGCCGCCTGCGGCGAGAGGCCGCCGGAGGACAGGCTTATGCAGACGGTTCCTGCAGACAGCCGGGAAGAATCTCCGGAATCCGCTGTCGACAATATTTATGTGAAGCCCAACTATACGCTGGACGAGCTGAAAGCCTTTAAATCCGATGAGGCCACCGCCCGTCTCCTGTTCGTTGCGGAGCAGTATCTGAAGAAGACGCTCAGCGCCACTGAAGTAAAGACGATCCTTTTTATCTCGGACAGGCTCGGTTTCTCGGAGGATCTGATCGATTATCTGATCCAGTACTGTGTGGACCGCGGCAAGAAGGAGCTGCGCTACATCGAGAAAGTCGCCATCAGTTGGGCGCAGCAGGGCGTGACCACTCCCAGACAAGCCGCAAAACTGGCCGGCAAATATGACAAGGCCGTCTATGACATCATGAAGGCGCTGGGGAAGAACGGCACTCCCACGAAGACGGAAGTTGCCTACATCACACGTTGGACGAAAGAGTACGGCTTCACCGCCGATATTATTTTTACCGCCTGTGAGCGCACCGTCCTGGCAACGGACAAGCACCGCTTCGAATACGCCGACCGTATCCTTGCAAGCTGGCAGAAATCCGGCGTACATAGTGTCAATGACATAAGATCCCTGGACGAGCACTACCACCGGACGAAGCCGTCCAGACCCGCTGCCGGCAACAAATTCAACCAGTTTACCCAGAACGACTACGACTTCGATGCCCTGGAGCAGGAACTGATCAGTAACTAGATTATAAGGAGCCCAACGTGTCCCTGACAAATGCGCAATACGATACGATCCTTCATCAATACGAGATGAAACAATTAAAGAGCCGCCGCGAACAGGAGCGCAGACTGGCCTGTGTCTATGACCGGATCCCCCGATACCGGGAACTGGAAGATATGGTGGCTGCCGTCTCCGTAGCCCAGGGCAGGAAGCTGCTTGCCGGAGACGAGGAAGCCATGGAAGATCTGCGGGACTCCCTGGCCGAACTGTCGGGCCGCAAGGCGCAGCTTCTGGAGGACGCCGGCTTTGCCCCGGATTACCTGGAACCGGTCTACGAATGCCCGGACTGTCAGGATACGGGCTATATCGGCGGCGAGAAATGCCACTGCTTCAGGCAGGCCATGATCACGCTGCTCTACGAACAGTCCAACATCCGCGAAATGCTCCGCACGGAGAATTTCGACTCTTTATCTTACGAATATTATGACGGCGAGGATCTGTCCCGCTTCCAGAACGCGGTACGGACCTGCCGGAACTTTGTCAAAAATTTCAATTCCGACTACCATAATCTCTTCTTTTATGGTACAGTGGGAACGGGAAAATCTTTTCTCTCCGGTTGTGTTGCCAAGGAACTGATCGAGACCGGTCATTCCGTGATCTATTTCAGCACTACCGGCTTGTTTGATTTACTATCCAGAAATTCCTTCGATTATAAGAACAGAGAAGAACTGCGTGAAACCTACGCGGACCTGTATCAGTGTGATCTGCTGATCATCGACGATCTGGGCACCGAACTGACCAATCAGTTCGTGACATCCCAGCTTTTTGCGCTTCTGAACGAGCGCCACATGGGGAAAAAGGCTACGATCATCTCCACAAATCTTTCGCTGGAGGAACTGCGGAACCGCTACTCCGACCGAATTTTTTCCCGTATCACCAGCCATTATGAAATCTGTAAACTGACCGGACAGGATATCCGCATGTACAGAAAACGCCTGATGAACAGAAAGTGAGGATCCTTTCATGACGAAACGCGAAGAAAAAAGAAATCTTGAAACCATCCCGGTAGGTTCCCTCGGCATCATTCCTCTGGCAGGATGCAGGCCCCTGGGAGAAAAAGTAGACTATTATCTTGTGAAATGGAGAACGGAAAGAGAGAGCGAACACAAGGATTCCCTTGCTTTCTCCGGTTATCAAAGAGATTCCTATATTCTGGAAGCGACAGTGCCCCGTTTCGGTTCCGGCGAAGCCAAAGGCGTGATCAAAGAATCGGCCCGCGGTTCAGATCTCTATCTTCTGGTGGACGTGGCCAACTACAGCCTGACCTATTCTCTCTGTGGTCACGAGAATCACATGTCGCCGGATGACCACTATCAGGACTTAAAGCGGATCATCGCCGCGGTGGGCGGCAAGGCAAGGCGCATCACCGTCATCATGCCCTATCTCTATGAGAGCCGCCAGCACAAGCGCGCCGCCAGAGAATCCCTGGACTGCGCTCTGGCGCTGCAGGAGATGGTCCATATGGGGGTGGACAACATCATCACCTTCGACGCCCACGATCCCCGCGTGCAGAATGCCATTCCGCTGAGCGGTTTCGAGACCGTGCAGCCCGCGTATCAGTTTATCAAGGGTTTACTCAGTCATGTGAAGGATCTGCAGATCGACAGCGACCACATGATGGTGATCAGCCCCGACGAGGGCGGTATGAACAGAGCGGTCTACATCGCCAACGTGCTCGGCCTGGATATGGGCATGTTCTACAAGAGGCGGGATTATACCCGCATCGAGGACGGCCGCAATCCCATTGTGGCACATGAATTTCTCGGCTCCAGCATCGAGGGCAAGGATATGATCATCATAGACGATATGATCTCCTCCGGCGAAAGCGTTCTGGAAGTCGCAAGCGCCCTCAAGGAGCGCAAGGCCAACAAGATTTTCGTGTTCGCTACCTTCGGCCTCTTTACCGCAGGTCTTGCCGGCTTCGACAAGGCGTACCAGGACGGCCTGATCCACCGCGTCCTGACCACCAACCTGATCTACCAGACGCCGGAGCTGCTCAGCCGCGAATGGTATATCGACTGCGATATGAGCAAATATATCGCCTACATCATCGATACCCTGAATCACGATACTTCCATCAGCGACCTGCTCAACCCCGTGGAGAGGATCCAGTCGGCCGTGGCGCGGTATCATGAGGGGGAATTGGAGGCATAAATTCCAGCTGTTATGCATATGATATTATTACTGAACTCTGACTATGGGAAAACAATATAAGTCCGGAAAAAGTTTTTACATTTCTTGACAAGTTGATTTCATCATGGTATAGTGAGTTCAGTGATTGTGTTGCGGAAACCTGCGAGGCCCGCGACCTAGGGAAGCTCCTGCGGGAGCTTTCTTGCATATTAGGAGAATATATGTGTACTACAAACGACAAACCGTTTTTAACTTACGAGCAACAGATTCAGAAATTATCTGCGAAAGGACTCATTGTCGGAGACATCCACAATGCTGTCGATCTTTTAAAGAAACACAGCTATTTTGCCCTTATTTCCGGATATAAAAATCCATTTAAATCCAAAAGCGGTTTCTGCTTGACTTTTGTTCATTTCTCTGTATAATGAATTTCTGGAAAAGCTAATAGATCAGCATTTTCCAAAATAAAAACGTCAGTTCGAGACCTTCCTGACGTAAAACAAAACTAAAGGAGACAAATGCATATGAAGAAACAGACTTACAGCGAGGCGATCCCCGCGCGGATCTCTACGCCCATCTCACTGACCACCATGGTTCAGGCGGCCATGATCGCCGCCATCTACGTTGTGCTGACCTTTGTCGCGAACGCCTTCGGACTTGCCAACTACGCCGTGCAGGTTCGCTTCTCTGAGGCACTCACGGTCCTGCCTTATTTCACCCCCGCCGCAATACCCGGCCTGTTTATCGGCTGCCTGCTCAGCAATATCCTGACAGGATGCGCCCTGCCCGACATTCTTTTCGGCAGTCTGGCGACGCTGTTGGGCGCATTCGGCACTTACGCGCTCCGCAAGTGGAAATGGTGCGCTCCGGTATGCCCCATCGCCGCCAATATGCTGATCGTGCCGCTGATTCTGATCTACGGCTACGGCCTGCTGATCGACGGCCTCTCCACCCTGCAGTGTTTCGGCTATTACTGCCTGACCGTAGGCGCCGGCGAGTTCATCTCCTGCGGCATCCTCGGCATGATCCTGCTGCTCTCCCTATTAAGATACCAGGGACGGATCTTTAACAGGTAGGCGGCGTCTTCCTGCCCCTCCAGTATTCCACAAAAGAATAATAGAGCGGGATCGTCAGAAACAGTACCCATGTGGGATGCCATCGAAAATGCACAAACCCCGAATACAGAAAAAGGAAAAGCACGAAAACAGGGTAGGCAAACAGATTGGCATTCCGCCTGCGCACTGCATGGATCAGCGAACCGATGACCGGCACCAGGAAGAAGAGGATCCAGCCCGGATGCCACAGGTCAAAAAAGATTCCGATCACGATATAGATCACGATCGCCACGATCCCCAGCGGAAACTGTGCCCGCTCTCTTTCATAGACAAAAAGATGTTTCCGCGCCTCTTCCCCGTTCACGAAGATACCGTTCTTATCAATATGCACTTCATTATCCTTATCATGCACATGGATACCGTCCCAGCCTACGTGCACCTCGTCTCCGTTCTTATCCTTCACATGAATGCCATGAAATCCGATATGTACATCGTCTTCCATCGCACCCTCATCCTCGTCGGCGCCATACCGGCTGTCCCACTGATCCTCGCGGGCGCCTGCCTGTCCTCTGATATCCTCTTCTGCTCCCGGTTCCGTCGCTTCCGATGACCATTCGCCGGCTCCGTCACTGTAAGCCCCGTCAAAAAGCGCCGGCCCCTCATGACCCATGGCGTCGCTTTCCTCCTCATCATGGATCTTCAGAAGCTCATCCAGCGAAACATGATACAGCCTCGCCAGCGCGATCAGATTATCCGTATCCGGCGACGCCTCCGCCCGTTCCCACTTGCTGACCGCCTGCCTGCTGATCCCCAGCTTCTCCGCCAACGCCTCCTGTGACAGATTATTTGCCTTACGCAGCCCTACCAGCCTGGTTGCAATTTCAAGATTCATGAACTGTCTCCTCCATTCCAAAGCGCCGTCCGTTCCCGGACCGGCTTCCCGGTATCAGCATGATCCTGTGATATCCGGGTGCTTTTCTAAATTTCTGTAAAGCAATTATAGGCAAAAAGAAGCTGCCACGCCATAACTTCTGCTTTCCACTCCCGCAACTATTGGTTTCCCTTCCCGCAACTAAGCCATTCCGGGGCATATGCGCTTGTTTCCTACTGTGCCTCCAGCCACGCTCTGACACGCACCAGATCCTCTAACACCGCCACGCTCTTCTCATACATCTCTTCCGTCGGCGGCAGCAGATCCGGCACCATCACAGGCATCATCCCCGCGCTGTAAGACGCCCGGATCCCGTTATAGGAATCCTCCACCGCATAAGTCTCCTCCGGTCTGACTCCCAGCCTCTCACAGGCCATCAGATAAATATCCGGCTCCGGCTTGCTGCGCTTAAGCTGGTCGCCCCCGGTCACCGCCTGAAAATAGTCATACAGTCCAGCCTCTTTCAACTCCTCCGTCACCAGCGCCAGCCTGGTCGACGATGCCAGACCTACCGGAACCTTCTGTTCTGCCAAATAGGCAAGCAGCTCCCGCACGCCCTTTTTTACCGGAAGCCCCTCCTGCTCTACCATCTTATGAAAAAACGCCGAAGCCTCTTCCCGGAACGCGTCATGCGGAAAGTCCTTTCCATAAAATTCCATCATAATCTGCCGCATTCTGACGTCATTGACTCCGATACAGGGAAGATACGCCTCCCGCATCCGGGACAGATGATACTTCTTTGCCAGCTGTTCCCAGCATTCGAGCACCATCCGCTCGCTGTCAAAAATAACCCCGTCCATATCAAAGATCACCGCTCTGTTCTTTACCATTTTATGTTCTCCTGATCTATCGTTTTTTTGCAAGTTCCCCTGCAGACGCATCCGGCTTTACTCTTTGCGCACGTAAGTGATAAACCGGTTCCCGTTCTCGCTCAGCCATTCCGTCGAATCATTCATGCCCTTCTTATAAAGCGTTCCCGTCATCGGATCCATCACCACGATATTCAACTCGTTAAAGCCCACGATCAATACCGCATTGCCGTCTTCCAGAAGAGCCAGCACCGGAATATCCTTATTGACATAGTAGAGTACCGCGTCCAGCGTGCATCCCGTTAGATCCAGTATGGTCTCCTCCTGCAGATCCGTATCCAGAATGGAGAAGACCGTACTTCCCCCGTCCAGCAGACGCTGTGTATAGCGGGAGATACCTTCAAATCTAAGGATCGTATCCAGACAGACCGCCAGGGAACTTCTCTCCTCCGACATCTCGTCCTCGGTGATCGCCATGATCTGATTCCTGGTGCTCCTTGTCTCCCGCCGCCAGATATAGCCGCCACCGTCGTCCACCACAACGCCCGCCGCCGTATAGGCTAACGCCACGGCCTTGCCCGGATTTGTGAAAATACCTTCTATTCCGTTCTTCGTATACACATAGAACCGTTCTTCCCGTTCCTCCGGCTCCGAAACCGGAACCTCATGATCTCCCTCAAAAAGCACTTCTCTCGGCGTCAGACGCTTCAATCCCTTGCCGTCTATCTCGCTTTTTACCACGATCTGGCTGATCGTCTCGAAGTTCTCCGTAACGACCTTTTCAAGCATATTCATGCCTTCTTTGACCTGCTCCGTGCTCATGATATGATCGTCCGCCGCCGCCTCATATTCTCCTGTTTCCTCATTGCGTATGACCCGGGATAATGTGATCTGGTTCTCTTCTATCCTGCTTTCCGTCACATAGACACCGTTTTTACAGTAAGTCTTCAGAACACTGCCGTTTTCACTCTGAATCCGCACACAATACATGGGATACGTCATCACACCGCTGCTGCCGGATGCAATATCGCTCTGTCTTGTAAGCCCATAGATCATATCCTCATCCATAAAGCCCAACACAGAGATATATTCGCCCGTTCCCGCAGTGATCTTTGTCTGTTCCTGTGTATTCAGATTCATAAGGATCAGACTGTTTCCCCCCTGCGTACCGTCTCCTGTCTGCCATACAAGCATTTTGTTGGAATCGGATGCATGGTAGCTTCCTTCCTGCAGCCCGGATACTATCATTTTGCAGGATTCCGTTTCCAGATCGACAGCATACACGCAGCCTTCCATCATAAAGAAATAAATATCATTCCTGTTTACATAGGACAGCTGACCGATCTCGCTTTTTAACAGCTCATAAGATTTATGATAAGGAATATAACACTTTTCTTCCACTGTATTGGTCATGCTGTTATAGCTGTAGACGACCGCACCGACCCTGCCTTCATGCCGTCCCCTGTTCATATAACCGTATACCAGGAAGTTCACGTTCCCCGTCTCATCCACAGACAGGATCTGAATATCATGCCGGTCATACATGTTTCTTGCATCCGTCAATCCGTCCGTATTCCCATAGAAGCTAAACAGCCTGGCCAGCTTATTATCCGTTACATTATAGCTGTAGAGCTTATCTGCCGTAGTAAAGACGAATACATTGCCCCCGTCGCTCTCCCGAAGACTGATATCGTCTCCCACGATACCCAGCATGATCTTATCATTGATAAAAATATCCGCTTCCTCATCAAAGATCTGATTCATCTCCCGCTCATAATCCAACAGATACATTCTGTCCGGTGTATAACGGATGCGGTAATGCTCCCTGATACGGTAATATTGATGATCACTGCCCGTTCTGACTAACGCCAGATATTCCAGACCAAACGATCCCGTCTGCTCTGTCAGCTCCTGGATCAGGATCTCCGGTTCCGTAACCTTATTGACCGTTAAATCTCCCCACGTGACCTGATGGAAACTACTGTGTATCGTTACTTTCTGAAAAGTTGTATTGTCCCCCTCAGAATTGGATTCCAGATATTTGGTCAGTTCAGCGGCTTCCTCCTTGTCAAAAGTCCTCTCATGAAAATCCATGATATAGTCCAGCTTCTCCTGAATATGCATAGACTCGCTCAACACGATACGTGTATAATAACGTATCGTAGCGCCATCCTGCGGCGTGATGAGAAAGACAAGCATATACTCCGAATCATACTCGATCAGATCTTTCAACGTGACATCGAAAACAATGGTATTCCCCTCCTGCCTGTATTCCGTGACTTCGGTGCTCTCCACCAGGCGCTCCCCATCCAGACTCCTGACCTCAAACGCGATCTGCGCGATCTCTCTTCCGTACGTATCTATCTGTACGCCAATTTTTCTGTCACTCTTCACCGGCTGCAGGGTATCCCTCAGATAAGCGCTGTCCATATTTTCTGCATATCCATGCATATTATTGACACGATAACCCTCCGCTGACATGGACATGACCGGAAAAGCAGCTTCCCTCATATCCGTTGTCATGTCCGTATTTCCCTGATTCATGATCGTGCTGATCAGAATCAATGCCACCGTAAAAATGATCCCCAACAGGCAGCCCTTTATGATCGCTCTTCTCATTTCATTCCTCATTTCTGTGATACAGACCACAAAGTTCCGTTATGACTCAAGTAAGGTCTGTAATGTCGGGGTTATGTGCAGGAGGGCCTCTGCCTTGTCTACTCTCTGCCGCGCTAATTCCCGTCGCTCCTTATTCTCATGTTCCTTCTTTACCGCACGGATCAGAAGATTCTTCGGTGTATGTTCCATATCGATAAACTCCAGAATATCCACGGCATACCCCTCCGTCTCCAGAAGTTCCGCACGAAGCGCATCCGTAGTAAGCGCCGCGATCCGTTCCCTGATAATACCGTATCGAAGCACGGATGTCATATCCTCGCATTTGATCTGCCGGTTCAATTCATGCTGACAACAGGGTACCGATAAGATAACCCTGGCATTCCATCTCACCGCCCTGGCCAACGCGTAATCGGTAGCCGTGTCACATGCATGGAGCGTCACCACCATATCGACCGGCCCCTGTCCCTCATATTTCGCAATATCCCCTTTTATGAAATGGAGTCCGTGGTATCCGTATTTATCTCTGAGCCTGTTGCAGTGTTCAATCACATCCTCCTTCAGATCGAGTCCCGTGATCTCTACCGTATATCCTTTTATCTCCTGCAGATAATAGTACATGGCAAAAGTAAGGTAAGATTTCCCGCAGCCAAAGTCGATGATACGCAACACCCCTTCCCTGGAGAGTGTTGGCAGAATATCCTCGATAAATTCCAGAAAACGGTTGATCTGTCTGAATTTATCATAGCGGGCATGTACCACCCTTCCTTCTTTCGTCTGTACCCCCAGATCGACCAGAAACGGGACCGGAATTCCTTCCTCCAGAATATATTTCTTTGTCCTGTTATGCGCCATCCGCAGCTGTGCGGCTGCTCCCGATCCTGTTTCGGCTTCCTTCGTTCTCTTTCTACTGACTGTGATCTTTCCCTTCTTGCTGACCAGGACCGTTGCCCGGCAGTCTCTGTGCTCCAATTCACATTGCCCAAAATCCTGAGCAAGCAGCTCTTCTATGCGGTCGATCATGGCCATGGCGTCCCGATTTTCATGGAATACCTTCGTACCTTCGTACAAGGTTTCCTGAAACGTAATCACACCTTTTACCATCACCGGCCGTATCTTTATCTTAAACGCTCTGTCCCTCTTTCTGGGATTGCTGATCGTGATCCGGTATAGCCCCTCATTCACGGTATCTGTCAAAAGCTTCCTTAGTTCTTCCTTCATCCTGCCTCCTGTTGGTGCCTCAGCCTTAAACCGGACTTTTTACCCGGCCTCCCCGGCAGTTATGCCGCTACAGTCTGTTTCTATTGTAATAAGAATACCGCAAAAGCTCAACTAAAATTTTAAGATTCCGTTCTTATTAGAGTGACGTCTCCTGTAAATCTCATAACATAAGAGTATCTGGACAAACTCCGTTGTTTTATTCCAGTCTTCTTCCACGGGCTCCCCTTCATCAGATTTCCTGATCTTATCCGTGATCATCTGCGTCAGCCTGTAAATCTGCCATTTGTCCGGATATTCATCATAGATCATGCTTCCTTCAAAGTCGATATGGTCCAATGTCTCTACGATCGCCTTCTGCAGTTTCCGCGCCTGTGCCGGGTACATCTGCTGCAGATATTCCAGATCACGCGTCACACTGTCTTCCTGCTGATAATACATGGGCAGAGGATATGCCATATAGAAAGGTAATATTCTGGATTGATTCATGTTTTTCTCCATTTCTGCACTGCTTTCAGGAACAAATTTGTGTCTTTTTGTTTTATCATATGCATCAGACAGGGAAAGGCGCATAGGGAATCCTGTTCTTGCAGAATGTGCGTTCAGCGCCCGTTCCCGGGCCGCAGACGGCGGCGATGACTCATAAAAAGTTACGGCAGTGCACCTTTTGTAATTGAATGCGTATCCTATTCATGATATGGTATAGTAAAGCTGTTATTTAAAGTTGAACTGCGCATTCCCTGAGAATTTCCGGAAAATGAGCCTTTACAGATTGGAGAGGGACCACGAATGAAGTCTAAAATGATCTGCCGTTTTATGGCCTGTTTAATGATACTGGCGTTTTTCTTATCCGATGTTCTCCCGTGCCATGCCACCGTGATCGGCTCCGGCGCTTCTGTGTCCGATAGCGGTTCCGTACCGGAAGAAGAATCCGGCGTGCGTACCGCCGCATATGCCCTGACGGCGCAGCAATCCCGGATCAGCTTCGGTTCCCTGGAACAGAACAGCATTGTATCGGCGCAGAGTATTGTACTGACAAATGAAGGCTCCGGCACCATAGAGCTCTTATGGAATGAATCCGACCGAAATGACTGTGTCACCGTGGATGCGCCGGATCATTTCTCCTTAGCACCCGGGGAATCCTGTACTTTTACGGTATCTGCCAATACTTCCCTTGCCCCCGGAAGCTACAGCGCCTTTCTTCTCTTTGGCGATCTCTCGGATCCATATTTTGAGAATGGTGTCCGGGTCGATCTGTCTCTGGAAGTCAGGAAACCGGTTCAGACTGCGCCTGTGATCAAATCCGTCAGCATCTCTCCCTCTACGACCGTCGCCTCCAAAAATTCGACCTGCAGATTTACGGCTTCCGTCACCGGAGAGAACAATTTCAGCAGCGAAGTTGCCTGGAGCGTTGCCGGACAGCTGAGCGGAAATACCTTTATCGATACCGGCGGTATTCTCAACATCGCTTCGGACGAGACCTCCACTGCCCTGATCGTGAAAGCGGTCTCCAGACAGGACAGCACTTACAGTGCAACGGCCCTCGTCTCATTACAGAAGTCCAACTATTTTATACAGGTGAAAGCGGCGCCGGACAACGGCGGCAGCGTATACGGCAGCGGCGTTGTCGAAGAAGGCGGCTATGTCCTGCTCTCGGCTGCGCCTAACAACGGATTTATCTTTGAAGGATGGTCTCTGGACAACAAGATCGTCTCCACAAATTCTCAATTTGTGGTCGACCAGATACACAGCAGCAGAACCTATACCGCGATCTTTAAAGCGGTCAGTTGTCGAATCAATATCGATGCCAACAACAGTAATGCCGGTACAGTCACCGGAAGCCGGACTGTCGGTCTTGGCGACAGCCTCACTCTGGAGGCTGTTCCGAAGGATGGCTATCAGTTTGACAGCTGGGTCGAAGACAACGCAGTCCTCAGCCGGGATGCCAAATTCTCCCTGACTAATATTACAAGATCACACAATATCACCGCTGTATTTACACAGAATAAATTCAGTCTCTCCCTGGGCTGCTCTCCGGCGGATTCCGGTACAGTATCCGGCCAGGGAACCTATGAAAAAGGAAAAGATATTAAAATAACAGCCGTTCCGAAATCAGGATACCGTTTTGCCGGATGGTTCGAGAACAGTATTATGGTCAATCCTAATCCGGAATATACGCTAAACGGCATTGTCCGGGATATGAATCTGATCGCCTCGTTTGAGCCGGAAGGCGCTGTTATCTATACAATCACTGCTTCCGTCTCCTCTTCCAACGGCACCGTCACTCCGGAGGGAAAGACCAGAATCACACAGGGATCCGGGATTCTGTATACGATCACTCCCAAAGACGGCTACCATATCAGCACCGTATACATAGACGGAATCTCGATTGGCCCCGTCTCCTCTTACAATTTTACAAACGTGAGGGACGATCACAGCATAGCGGCTGATTTTGCCCGGATTCCCGGAACAGAGAATGATCATTCTACCTCCCCGGCAACCAGCAGTCCGGAACCGTCCGGCGACGGAGGGATCGATACTTCCTTCCTGCCTGAAGGCCCCAGAACGGACAGGAATGACCAGGTCCCGGATAATAACATGGATCAGACAGATCAGACCATCCCATTGACCGGCACGCTTCAGTCTCTTAACATCTCCGTAGCTGATGCAAAAGAGCTGATCGATGAAAAAAACGACCGGGAATTATTAACGGCCGCTCTGCAGACCGGAGATCTGCAGGTAACGATCCATAATGATTTCGCAGATAACACACAGGAAACATACTCCGGCAGTTTCTACGACAATTCCAGCGTCAAAAACTTCGGAGCCGCCGTGGATCATATTCTGAGCCGCGATGATAAGATAGAAATGCTGTTGGGAAATATGTCGGTGATCATCAACCTTCATATTGACCGCATCGATGGAGAGGAATCGATCGAAACAGAAGAATTTTTTGAAGAAAATAAGATCCGGGGGATGCAGATCGGACAGTTCTTTGAAGTTTCTCTCATGGAGTCTTGTCAGAACGAAACGCAGATGATCACCAAACTCCCCCAGGAACTTCGGATTATACTGAATGTGCCCGATCACTTAAAGAAAGATAACAGAAAATTCTATATTCTGAGAATGCATACAGACGAAGCCGGTAATCAGGAATTTGCAGAACTTGTCGATGAAGATAAGGACTCAGATACGATCACCTTCTCAACCGACAGGTTTTCTCCTTATGCGATCGCTTATATTGATCTACCGCCCAGGGGAGCCTCCTCTTCATCCGATTCTTCCGCGACTGTAATCCGCAATCGGGGAAATGACTCTATAACAAGCGTTATTATTGTTCTGTCCCTGATACTCGCTGTCGGCGCTACCGGCGCGCTGATCTTGTTTATCCGAAAAAAGAATCGCGCTTAAGAAGAAAAGCGGGATATCGAAAAGGCGGGATCTCTCCCGCCTTTCTGCTTTGTATTTCTTTATCTTCTACTTCCAGATCTTACTATTTCCGGACAGCTTCTATCCTGGCCACCGCACGCTTCAGAGATAATTCTGCTCTGTTCATGTCCGTTCCCGGCGCATGTTCTCTGATCCGCTCTTCCGCACGGGATTTGGAACTCTCGGCGCGTGACACATCAATCTCCGACGGCCACTCTATGATCTCGGCAAGGATCGTCACCTTATCCTGCAGCACCTCCGTAAAACCAGCGTGCAGAGCGGCCTCTTTCACCTCGCCATCCTTCGTGATCGTCAGGATTCCCGGTGCAATGATCATCGTCATCGGAATATGGTCCTTATAGACGCCGACTTCTCCCTCCACCGTGTTGAACTCCACCATGGATACCTCTTCCTCATAGAAAACCCTGTCCGGTGTGATAATCTTTAATGTAAAATTTCTATCATCAGCCATATGCTACCTGCTTTCATCTAACTTCAGACGCTGCCATAGCCTGTTATTTGACCTTTGCAAGCACATCGTCTATGCTGCCTGCATTCAGGAAATAACTCTCCGGAACATCGTCATGCTTGCCTTCCAGGATCTCCTTAAAGCTGCGGATCGTCTCAGCGATCGGCACATATTTACCTTCCAGACCGGTGAACTGGCCTGCTACGAAGAACGGCTGAGACAGGAATCTCTGTACCTTTCTCGCGCGGGAAACGACCAGTTTATCTTCCTCGGAAAGTTCGTCCATACCAAGGATCGCGATGATGTCCTGCAGTTCTTTATACTTCTGCAGAATCTCCTGCACGCCTCTGGCAACTTCATAATGCTCCTGTCCCACAATCCTGGGATCCAGGATTCTAGAGGTAGACTCAAGCGGATCAACCGCCGGGTAGATACCAAGCTCCACGATCGATCTGGACAATACGGTGGTAGCATCCAGATGGGCGAATGTGGTAGCCGGAGCCGGGTCGGTCAGGTCATCCGCCGGCACATATACGGCCTGTACGGAAGTGATGGAACCGCTCTTGGTAGATGTGATACGCTCCTGCAGAGCGCCCATCTCCGTCTGCAGCGTGGGCTGATAACCAACCGCGGAAGGCATACGGCCAAGCAGCGCGGACACCTCGGAACCTGCCTGCGTAAAACGGAAAATATTGTCGATGAATAACAGCACGTCCTTACCGCCCTTGTCACGGAAATACTCCGCCATTGTCAGACCGGTCAGTCCCACTCTCATTCTCGCTCCCGGCGGCTCGTTCATCTGTCCGAACACCATCGTCGTCTTATCGATAACGCCCGATTCTCTCATCTCATGATACAGGTCGTTACCTTCTCTTGTACGCTCTCCGACACCGGTAAATACGGAATATCCACCGTGCTCCGTTGCGATATTACGGATCAGCTCCTGGATCAGCACCGTCTTACCTACACCGGCGCCGCCGAACAGTCCGATCTTACCACCCTTCTGATAGGGGCACAGCAGGTCAACGACCTTGATACCCGTCTCCAGAAGCTCCGTCTCGGTAGCCTGCTCTTCGAACTTCGGAGCCGGTCTGTGGATCGGCTCGTAGAACACGTCTGTAGGCGCCTCGATATTGTCGATAGGCTGACCTAAAACGTTGAAGATACGTCCCAATGTATTTTCACCGACCGGAACCGTGATGGGCGCGCCGGTTGCAACCGCATCCATGCCTCTCACCAGTCCGTCGGTAGAACCCATAGCGATACATCTTACCGTATCGTCACCCAGATGCTGTGATACCTCCACGACCAGTTCCTTACCGTCCTTCAGAGGAATCTTGATCGCGTCATTAATCTCCGGCATGTTGCCCGCCGAAAACTTGATATCAAGTACAGCACCGATGATCTGAGTGATTTTTCCAAGATTTTCACTTGTCTTTACTTCTGCCATCTCTCTTTCCTTTCACTCATTTTGATTTTCAGTTCAGCAAACGCCATTCGCAAGACCGCCCTGGCTGAACTGCTATTACGATATTGCATTCGCACCTGCGATAATTTCTGTTAATTCCTGCGTAATAGATCCCTGACGTGCTCTGTTGTACATCAGTGATAGCTGATCTATCATTTCCTCAGCATTGCTTGTTGCGGAATCCATTGCCTGCATTCTCGCACCGTTCTCGCTGGCCGCCGCTTCTACCAGACCACCGTAGATCAGACTGGTAACATATTTAGGGATGATCCTATTCAGCGCTTCCTCATCCTCCGGCTCAAAGTTCATCATCGCCCGGCTGCCCGCGCCCTGCGCGCCTTCCCCGTCCTTCGGTACTTCCACGGGAAGGAGCTTTAACAGAGTCGGCACATGTACGACCGTGTTCTTGAATCCGGTATAGGCCAGATAAATCTCGCCCACCTCACCGTCTGCATAAGATTTTAACAGCTGGTCGGTAATGGCCATCGCATCCACATAGGACGGCTCCTCGATGATGTCCGGATTGTTCATCACGATATGATAGCCGTTCCTCTGCAGCGCATCCTTACCCTTCTTGCCGATCGCATAGATCTCCAGGTCCTCCTTCCGGAATTCCCCCTTTGTGATCAGCTTGATGACATTGGAATTATAGCCGCCTGCAAGACCTCTGTTGGAAGTGATCACGATCACCGCCTTCTTACCGGACTGACCCGCCCTCAAATACGGATGATTCAGGCCGCCGGTACGGGCCAGCATGGAAGTCACCGTCTCATACATACAGTTAAAATATGCCTTGGACTGCTCCGCACGCTGTTTTGCCCTCTGCAGCTTCACGGTAGAAACAAGTTTCATGGCTTTGGTAATCTGCTGAGTACTCTGGATACTGCCTTTACGCCTTTTAATGTCTCTCATTGAGGCCATAGCGTCACCTTCTTCTTTCTATAACAGTAATACCTTCCTGTTACTTCTTTCTACTCGATTAAAATTTGAACTGCGCCTTGAATTCTTCCACAGCCTGCTTCAGCTTCGCATCTGTCTCATCGGAGATCTGCTTCTCCTGTGCGATCG
>CANOCU010000033.1 GCA_947564645.1 uncultured Lachnospiraceae bacterium | reverse complement strand
AACCCGCCTCTCCAGCTTGGGAAGCTGGCGTTCTACCGATGAACTATATCCGCATACGACTATTATAACAGCAAATGACCAAAAAGAAAAGCAAAAGATTGGAAAAATAAAAAAAATGTTGTGGGTACTGCTTGTTTTATTATATGGAATACTGAAAGGCTGCAGGGAAATCCTGAAAAAGAAGGCCCTGGAGAAAAATTCTACGATAGAAGTGTTATTTATGTACACATTGCTTTCATTTGTGATCGTGCTGCCGGATATAAAGAATGCGATGGGATTGGAAACCAGATTCTATTTCTATATAGCATTAAAGTCTTTTGTTATCTTTCTGGCATGGATGTTCAGTTTTACGGCGATCAAAAGAATGCCGATCAGCCTTTACGGAGTGTTGGACCTTTCCAGGGTGATGTTCGCCACACTGCTTGGTGTCATTGTGATGCACGAGGTGTTGAGCGGCTATCAGATTGCGGGACTTTTGTTTGTGTCCACGGGGCTATTGTTGTTAAAGTACAGGCCGCAGAGGTCCTGGAAGCGGGCGGCGGATCATGAAACCGGGGCGGTCCGGGGAGAACAAAGTGTGAGAAGTCTGTATGTTGTCATGGCATTTGCCTCCTGCATGTTCAATGCGCTGTCAGGCTTATTAGACAAACTGCTGATGAGGGAGATCAACAGTTCTCAGCTGCAGTTCTGGTATATGCTCTTCCTTGTCTTATTTTATCTGCTGTACATTATTTTTACACGGACACCGGTTCATATGAGGAGTGCAGTAGGCAATAAGTGGATATGGATGCTGAGTATTCTGTTTGTGATTGCAGACAGGTCGCTTTTTATTGCCAATGGTATGCCGGGCAGCCGGATCACGGTGATGACGCTGCTCAAACAGGCCGGTTGTGTGGTGACTATTCTGGCCGGAAGATATTTGTTTCAGGAAAAGGACACTGCGCATAAGATGGTATGTGCGGGGATCATCATTGCAGGGATCGTGGTCGGAGTACGATAGTACAGATTTCCGATTCTGTAGAACCATATGGAAAAATCTTGTGAAGATATCGAAACCTGTGATATACTGATGCTACGTTTGGCCGTTGCTTTATGGCAGTAAAGTGATTTCAGGTACAGGAAAAGGAGGAGTACAATGGGATTTTTGAAGAACCAGTTTTCCAATCTGGTAGAGTGGAACGAGAGTGAGGAAGGGGTTATCTTTTATAAATGGCAGAGCCAGGAGATCAAGAAAGGATCCAGGCTGATCATACGTCCGGGCCAGGATGCGGTCTTTTTGTATAACGGCAGGGTGGAAGGCATCTTTGAGGAAGATGGCGATTATGATATCGAGTCGGATATTATCCCCTTTCTGACAACGTTAAAGAGTTTCAGATTCGGATTTAATACACCTCTCCGTGCGGAGGTTCTTTTTATCAATACGAAGGAACTGCTAGTGAAGTGGGGAACGAAGAATGCCATCAACCTGCAGGCTAAAGGGCTGCCGGGCGGTATGCCGATCCGTGCCTTCGGGACTTTTAACTGCCGGGTGGTGGAGCATGGCGTATTGATCGAGAGACTGGCAGGAGTGCAGCAGAAATATACGGTGGAAGACGTGAAGGCGCGTATCGTCGCCAGTCTGGATCAGCTGCTGATGAGCTGGATCAGCAAAGAGGGCAGGGATATGTTCAACCTGCAGGCAGACGCCCGCAGTATAGCAGGCGGAATCGAAGCGGATCTGGATCAGGATATGCGTAAGCTGGGAATCGGTATTTCCGATTTTACGATCGAAAGTTTCTCTTATCCGGAGGAGATCAAGCGGATGCAGGAGAAAGCGGCGGCGCAGTCCATGGTGGGAGATATGGGCAGGTATACGCAGATGGCGGCTGCCGACAGCATGGCGAAGGGCGGACATGGAACCGGGATGGCATCGGATATGGTCGGCCTGCAGATGGGAATGGCGATCGGACAGCAGATGGTAAATCAGATGAACTTTGGCGGCGGCGCAGCTGCACAACCCACAGCAGCCAGTGGAAACGGAGTCGGACCGAAGTTTTGTCCGAACTGCGGCACACCGACGAACGGTTCCAAATTCTGCGGTAATTGCGGGAATAAACTGATGGAGTAGCAAGGGATACAAAAAGCATGAGTATATATGATACCTTAAACGAAAGACAAAAGCAGGCGGTCATGCAGACTCAGGGTCCGGTTTTGATCCTGGCAGGAGCCGGATCGGGAAAGACCAGGGTACTGACACACCGGGTTGCTTATCTGATCGATCAGGAGGGAGTCAACCCTTACCAGATCATGGCGATCACGTTTACCAATAAGGCGGCGGGAGAAATGCGCGAGCGTGTGGACAGGATCGTCGGTTTTGGCGCGGAGCAGATCTGGGTCTCTACGTTTCATTCCACCTGCGTGAGAATACTGCGCAGATATATTGACAGGATCGGTTATGACAATAATTTTACGATTTATGATACGGACGATCAGAAGGGCGTAATGAAAGAAATCTGTAAGAAGCTGCAGATCGATACAAAGACGCTGAAGGAGCGGACGATCATGAACGCTATCTCTTCGGCGAAGGACGAATTGATCGATCCGCTGCAATATGAGATGCAGGCAGCCGCCAATTATGATTATCATGCAGGCAAGATCGCGCAGGCTTATAAGGAATATCAGGCGGTGCTTCGCAAAAATAACGCCCTGGATTTCGATGATCTGATCATGAAGACGGTGGAACTGTTTAAGGCGGATGCGCAGGTACTGAACAATTACCAGGAGAGATTCCGCTACATCATGGTGGACGAGTATCAGGATACCAATACGGCACAGTTTGAACTGATACGGCTGCTTGCAGATAAGTACCGTAATCTGTGTGTGGTAGGTGACGACGATCAGTCGATCTATAAGTTCCGGGGGGCCAATATTCGTAACATTCTGGATTTCGAGAAAGTATATCCGGAGGCCTGTGTGATCAAGTTGGAGCAGAATTACCGGTCTACGCAGGTGGTTCTGGATGCGGCAAATGCCGTGATCAAAAATAATACAGGACGTAAGGACAAGGCGCTTTGGACAGAGAAGAAAGAAGGAAACCGCATTCACCTCAGACAATTTGACACGGCTTATGAGGAGGCGGAGTACATAGCCGGCGATGTGGCGGCGAAGACAAGAAATGGTATGGCGGAATATGGCGATTGCGCGGTTTTGTACCGTACCAACGCACAGGCGCGTCTGCTGGAAGAGAAGTTTATTATGGAAGGAATCCCATATGACGTGATCGGCGGCGTCAATTTCTATGCCAGACGGGAGATCAAGGATATTCTGGCTTATTTGAAGACCATCGATAACGGCCGGGATGATGTGGCAGTGAAGCGTATCATCAATATTCCGAAGCGCGGCATTGGTATGACTACCATTGTGCGGGTACAGGAGTATGCGGACAGCAGACAGATCAGCTTCTATGATGCGTTAAAAGAGGCGGATCAGATCATGACGATCGGCAGGAGTGCATCCAAGCTGAAACCTTTTGTCACGATGATACAGACTTTTCGCAGTAAACAGGAGTTTTACAGTCTGGAAGAACTGCTCAGGGATATTCTGGAGACGACGGGGTATGTGAAAGAACTGGAGGAGTCCGATGAGGAGGATGCCGCTGACCGAATCGAGAATATCGATGAGCTGATCAGTAAGGTGGTGTCTTATGAAGAGACGCACGACGAACCGACTCTGAGTGAATTTTTGGAGGAGGTGGCGTTGGTTGCCGATATCGATAAGGTGGGGGAGGGGGACAACAGAGTGCTTCTGATGACGCTGCATTCTGCCAAAGGGCTGGAATTTCCACATATCTATCTGGCCGGTCTGGAGGACGGTATCTTCCCGAGCTATATGACGATCATGTCGGATGATCCGATGGATATCGAGGAGGAGAGGCGGCTCGCCTACGTAGGAATCACCAGGGCGAAAGATGATCTGACGATCACGTATGCCAGACAGCGTATGATCAGAGGGGAGACGCAGTATAATCCGGTCAGCCGTTTTGTGAGGGAGATTCCGCCGCAGCTCTTGGATAACAGCATACCGCAGCCGAAGCGCCAGGAGCATCAGGCTTATGAGGATGATTCCCGCGAGAGGAGCTTTTTTAAAGCGAAGCCCTTTGAGACGAAATACTTTGAAACCCGCAGCTTCGAGGAGGAATCGCCGTATCGCCGCGTGCCGGATGATGTTTTTGATAAACCGAAGGGCACGGGCATGTCTTTCGGACGGGATTTTTCACTCGAAAAATCTCTGAGCAGCGAAGGCACCCGAAAAGCAGCGGCCGGCATGGGGATAAGACCGAAGGCAGTTGTCCGTCCGAAGCGTACTGCTACGGAGAACCAACCTTACATTACCCGGGCGACGCAGGGAGCCGGAGCGGTCTCCATAGAACCGGCCGGCAGCAGAGCCCTGGAGTATGGCACGGGGGACCGGGTACGGCATATGCGATACGGGGAAGGAACGGTCATGAGGATAGAGCCGGGGCCGAGAGATTCCCAGGTAACAGTCGTATTTGACGAGGCCGGGCAGAAGATCATGTATGCGGGCTTTGCAAAATTGAAGAAGATATAACAGCCTGACGGCCGGCAGCAGACGGTTATGTCAAAAAGAGCGGCAGCGGCCGTCCGGTGCAGGTTTTAGGAGCAGAATGACAGAGAGGCGGTGCGGCAATGTCCCTGACACCGGTTAGAAATCTACAATTGCATCAGCAGATCGAAAGAGTCCTGCATGTGCAGGGGAACTACCGTGGCGGCATTCTGGAGATGGCGATGGTCGTGGACTGTGCATTTGACCGGGAGACAATAAGGCAGCTGTGTGCGGATGTGGTAACCTCCTGTAAGAAGCAGAGCGAAGTATTTCGAAATGTACGGCTGAATATGGTTCTGTGGGGGAAGGAAGAGATTCGTACACAGCCGGTTGCGTCGGCGTATGTCCAGATGGGAATTTTTTTTGACGATTATGAGCAGGAAGCGGCAGCAGACGGGCACCGTCAGGGGAAAGCAGTGGTCAGGATCATGGAATACCTGAAAAAGTTTCAGGCCAGAAGTAAGCTGATCCTGCTCTTAACACCGGACAAAGAGACGTTTTATCAGATTCCGGATGAGGACAAGGAAAGACTTCGGCAGGCGCTTGGCCCGTTTTTGAAGCAAAAGCTGATCTTGTTGTATCCGGATGAGATGGAATCCGGAACCGCGCTTTTTATGCGCAGCTGCGCGAATCCATAAATTTTTGATAAATTTATATATTTTTATAGTAAAAAGAAAAAAGAAGTGGTATATTATATACAATGATGATTCGCATCGGGGACGAATGTAAAACAGGAAAGTGAGGATTATGATATGAGCAAGACTGAGATTCTGAATAAACTGGATGATATATTGGACAATGCCAGAGTAAATGAGCTTCTTGGCCGGAAGAAAGAAGAAGAGAAGAAATGTGACAAGTTATTGTGGATCTTTGCCATCATCGGCGCAATTGTTGCCATAGCAGCGATCGCTTATGCGATGTACCGCTATTTTAAGCCGGATTATCTGGACGACTTCGAAGATGACTTTGACGATGATTTCGACGACGATTTCTTTGAAGATGAGGAAGAAGACGAGGCTGATCAGGCCGGGGCGGACAAATAAGCGCAGATCGGGCTTATCATAATTTGAATTTGATCATGGAAAGGTAAATTGAAGGCGGGGTGTATTATGCATCCCGTTTTTTTTGAGAGACGGCAGGAAGCGCTTTGACAGATCAAATGAATTTGCCGGAATGGCAAGACAATAGTAATAGTAAGGCAATCATAAGACAATTATAAGACAATAATGCAGTATACAGTATAGCAGGGGAGGCAGATCATGAAGAAGGGACAGATCCTGGAAGGGATCGTGAAGCGTGTTGATTTTCCCAATAAAGGCATTGTGGAGACGGAAGAGGGCATCTGTACAGTCAAGAATGTTATTCCGGGACAGCGTATACGGTGTGTGCTAAGCAGGGTTCGTAATGGCAGGGCGGAAGGAAGGCTGCAGCAGATCCTTGAGCCGTCACCGGCAGAATGGGAAAGTCCGTGTCCGCATTTTGGGCAGTGCGGGGGCTGCACTTATTTATCGTTACCCTATGAGGAGCAGCTAAGGATCAAGGAGATGCAGGTAAAGAAGCTGTTGGACGGCGTTTTGGGCGGGCAGGGAGCGTGGCAGTTTGAGGGGATCAAGGCCAGTCCGGTCCAATTCGGCTATCGCAATAAGATGGAGTTTTCCTTTGGAGACGAGATGAAAGACGGTCCGCTTGCTCTGGGGATGCATAAGAGAGGCAGCTTCTACGATATCGTCTCCGTCACCGGGTGTCAGATCATAGATGAGGATTATCGGCGTATTCTTTGTTGTGTAAAGGACTACTTTGCCGGATTACAGGATCAGGGGATGGAGATCAGGTTCTATCACAGGCTGCGTCATAGCGGATATTTACGGCATCTTCTGGTGCGTAAGGCGGTAAAGACAGGGGAGATACTGATCGCGCTTGTGACGACTTCTAAAGAGCCGGATCAGGCTGCCAGGATTCTGGATGGATTTTGCAGCACGCTTCTGGAATCGGATCTGGAAGGGAAGATTGTGGGGATCCTGCATGTCAGGAATGACGCGGTAGCGGATGTAGTACAGAGTGACGAGACGAGGATCCTGTACGGGCAGGATTTCTTCTATGAAGAATTATTGGGATTAAGATTTAAGGTTTCCGCATTTTCCTTTTTCCAGACGAACAGCTGTGGGGCGGAAGTGCTTTACCGCACGGCGCGGGAATATATCGGAAATTATATCGGCTCTGCGGCGGACGGCGGACGATCGGGGGATAAGATCGTCTATGACTTATACAGCGGTACCGGAACCATCGCTCAGCTGATGGCGCCGGTGGCGAAGAGGGTGATCGGGGTGGAGATCGTAGAGGCGGCCGTGGAGGCGGCTGAAAAAAATGCGGAAATAAATGGTTTACATAACTGTGAATTTATTGCCGGTGATGTGTTGAAAGTACTCGACAAAATAGAGGAGAAGCCGGATGTCATCATTCTGGACCCGCCCCGGGACGGCGTTCATCCAAAGGCGCTCGATAAGATCATTCGATATGGTGTGGAGCACATTCTGTATATTTCCTGTAAACCAACGAGTTTGGTGCGGGATCTGGAAGTATTCCTGGCAAGAGGATATGAGGTGAAGAGGGCTGTGGCAGTAGACCAGTTCCCCTGGACGGCGAATGTGGAGACGGTCGTCCTTCTGTCCCAACAGAATTAGGATGATTTTACATAAATAATGTTATGTAAACTCTTGACATCTTTTCCCATAATCGATAAAATCTTACCAGAAAAGGAAAAGCCGGCTGTCTGTCAGAGAAAGCCGAAGATCCTGAAGAAGAATACATAAAGAGGTAAGAGTCATGACACGAAAGAGAATACTTGCAGCTGCATTGGCGGCAATGTTGGCGGTACCTTTTAGCCTGACGGGGATTGGAAGTGTTGTACAAGCAGAGAATGGGAATCATGAGCGGTATTATTATGATCAGCTGGGCGCCGATGCGAAGGGTATTTACGAGGCCATGTATGCCATGTATGAGAACGGGATTTTCAAGACCGGAACCCAGGAATATGATCTTGTGGCAAATGGCCACCTAACCAGTGACCAGCTTGCGGCTTATGGAGGAAAACAGGATGAAGTGCTGAAACTGTTTGGCGCTGCGCGGGATGCTTTTTATGCGGACTATCCCGATATTTTTTATGTGGATTTCTCGAATCTTTCCATAAATGTGACAGAGACGACGGTGTCGCATTCAAGTGTATCGGATTCAAGTGTGTCGGAAAATGACAGCGACACGGTAGTATATAGTGCTTATCTGGGAACCGGTAGAACAGATACCTATTTCGTACAGGGTTTTAACGATCAGGCACAGGTAGAATCAGCAGTCGGCGAGCACGACAGAAAGATCGATATGATCGTGCAGGGCGCAAGGAACCAGTCTCAGTCGGTGCGGGAGCAGGTAATTTATGTAAATAATGCGATTATTGAGAATACGGTCTATAAGCTTGAGACGGATTGCAGCCCCGGCAACAGCGGACATGTGAGAACTTCGTATGGTGCACTTGTGAAGGGAGAAAGCCTGTGCGAGGGATATGCCAGAGCTGTCAAGACAGTGTTGGATGGCCTGGGAATCAGAAACGTGTTGGTTCAGGGGAGCTATCGGGCGCCGGACGGCAGCGATAACCTTCATATGTGGAATTATGTACAGATTGACGGGAAATGGTATGGCCTGGATGCTACGGCCAATGACGGGATGAAGGGCAGCACGGACCGCGAGAAGTATTTATTGGCAGAGAAAGCAGTGATGGAGCAGAATCATGTTCCGGACGGCGTTATGTCAGCGGCAGGTTTTTGTTTTAGCTATCCACAGCTTGCGGGAGGCGAAGCGCCGGATGAAGGAAGTGGTGACGACGGAAGTGCGGATGACGGAGAGTATAAGACAATCTTCGAGGAAGGCGGATTTCTGGTGCAATACCGGGATGGCACTGTAGCGGAAGGAGACATCGGCATATTTAAAGTCAGTTATAAAGGTATGGGCTATCAGGAGGCTGTCGATCGGGAAGGAATCTATATCCTTTCGAGATTCTATCAGTTTATGCCTGGCAGCGGTACTTATAAGGCAGGAGACTGGGGCTATTCGGATCCTAAGCCTTTTGCCATACCGCAGTTGGAAGACGCACTGCTCCTTTCCAATGCAAACAGCAGATATATTGAGTTCGCTATTACAAAGAAGGAGCCGGCCGGTCCCTTATATGGGGAGGGATTGTCGACAGAGGAGTTGAACAAAAACTGGACTTTTCAGGGAACAGAAAGTGATTTTCTGATATCTACGGGAAAGTTGGATAATCCTAAGGGGACGTTTGTGCCGTCTCCTTTTGCCAGGAATCTTACGCCGAGTAATACCGGATTTCTTTCCATGGACAAAAAGCATCATATAACGGCGGTGTTTAATGAGAAGCTGAAAGTGATCGACGGACAGTCTGCCGGGTATGAGCTGACGGTGAAGGACGGATGGAGCGCGGAGGAGAACAGTAAGATTGAGAATTTCACATGGGACGGTGACCGAACGGTAGAATTTGATCTTACGCCTAGCAGGATGCTTGCCGACAATTACGCAACGTATGTTATACAGGTTACGGGGTTGCAGGGAGCGGAAAGCCTGAAAGCGCCAGACAGCTTTAGCTATGATGTGAAGAAGAGGATTGCCATCTGCACTTATCGTCCTCAGGGAATCTACCTGACGTTGGGAGCAAAGCCGATCCTGTTGGAGCAGCGGGATCTTTCGTATGATGACTGGAAGACCGAGGATGGAAAGAAGCTTACAGATGTTGTTGACAGGGTAAAACTGGTGGCAACAAAACCGGTACTGGAGAGTGAACAGCCGGCGAAGCAGGCTGACCAGATGATGGAGGAGATAAAGAATCAGCTGGAGCCGGGAAGTACGATTACAAAGAGCGCTACTTATGATATCAGACTGACGCACTGTAATCATAATGTGATTCAGACGGGGAACAGTGTCAGATTTTTTATCGGTTTTCCGGAAGGATTCAGCCCGGAGCAGGGAAGTACTTATAAGGCATATCACTTCCGGAAAGATGGGAATGGCGGTCTTGTTGCGGAGGAGATCAGCTGTGTCGTGACAGATGTGGGACTGATGGTCACATGCAATGCGTTCAGTCCGTTTGCAATAGTTGAAGTGCAGGATCCGACAGGAGCGTCGTCGGTAACACAGAAACTGCTCGTCATGAACTCCGATGGCGGAGAAGTGGAGATCGAGAATAATCAGGGAGATAAGATCTGCAAGTTGACGGGAAAAAAGGACGCCAGAACCATTTCGATCAGGGCGAAGGACGGTTATTCCATAAATAAGATCTATCTGTCGGATAAAGGAGAGCGGAGAATCACAAACAATAAGTCCATGAAGCTGACGCTCAAATATGAGGATCTGGCAGGCTGCAATAATATTCTGGATGTAACCTTTGTGGAGGAAAAGCAGGAACCGGACGAGACGAAGCCAAATCAGCCGCAGCCTGAGAAGCCCAAACCAAATCAGCCGCAGCCGAATAATCCGAAACCGGAAGCGGCGCCTGCAGGTACGAATGCAGGAGAAGCGCAGCAGAACAGTGGAACTTCCCAGAGCGGATCGTCCGGTACTTCCGGAAATTCCGGAAGCGGACAGGCAGGTAATTCCGGAAACAGCGCCGGCAGTGGCAGCGCTTCCACCGGCAGTAAGCAGGCGGCTTTCGGTGCGGACAAGTCTACGGCAGCGCAGACACCGCAGGAGCAGGCCAAAGTGCAGAAGCAGCAACCGGCATCCACATCAACGACTGCTGTATCGTCTGCTTCGTCCTTATCCGGGAAGGAGAATGAAAGTGATGCGGATGGCAGTGCGGAATTGGCATCTTCCGGTCAGGGAACGGCAATGCCAGAGAAGACGTTGGCTGCTGAGGAGCGTGAGGAGGAGTCGACAGCGCCGCTAACAGGGAACGATGATGTCCTGAAAAGCGGGGATGCCGACATCGCCGGCAGGAAATCGGGGATTTCCGGTCTTCTGTGGACGATCCTGATCTCGGTAGCGGGTGCAGGCATTATCGTCGGCGCCATTGCAGGTTATGTGAGAATGAAGAGGAAGTGGTCAGAATAAGAAAGGCTCCTTGGGCTGGCAGTGCGAGAACGGCAGCGATGTTATGTCATATGCTTACGGCAGGGAGTAGACGACAGGGGATGACGAGAAGTCATCCCCTGTTTTACCATGTATCTTTTTTCGCTTTCTGTTATCCAAATTCGATATCTTATCCGGTTATGGACAAAAAGTGTACAAAAACGCGAAAGCAGATACCTTTCCCGGGGGAGTGATCCCGTATAATGAGTGCGAGAGGGAAAGCCTGGTGCAGGGGCAGATCTGGGGATATGAGGTCGTGGGGATGATGCCCGCAGCCTACAGGGAAATGACCAGACAGGAAGGGCTTGACATTATAGGAAGGAGAGCGGGAATGAGATTAAGAGACGGGATCGATCTGGTCGCCTTTATCAAGGAGGTGAAGACATGTGAGGGCGATGTTTATCTGGAGACGGAGGAGGGAGATCAGCTGAATCTGAAATCGGCACTATCTCAGTATATCTTTGTAGTCCTGGCAAAACAGCAGGACATCCTGAAAAACAGCCGTGTCAAATGCAGTGCGGAGGACGGTGCACGTCTTAAGATGTTTGTGAGTGGTCTATAACGGTGAGCCAGGCAAAGTGGTGGGAATATTCATTGTGCAGTATGCGGGCGAGTTCTTCGGGGGATTCCGGGCAGTCCCGGTTCAGCCATTCCCGGATCAGGGCGGTCAGGCCGGCGACGAAGAATGCCTGGTGGTAGTGCAGTTCCTGCTCTGAGTGGATTCCCAGCTTTCTGGTGACGGTCTCTAAGGAAGTTCGGGCAGAGTCGGGAATGAGTCCGCTGATCACATGAGAAGAGCCGGCGGCATTCAGGTAAGCTCTATAGAAGGCGTCGTTATCCCGGATAAAGGTGAAGAGCTTTGCAAAGCGTTTTCCCAGATCCAGGGGCGTATCCTCCATAAAGATCATGGTGAAATAGGAGGACATCTCCCGCTCGACCGCGTCCATCAGGTCATAGACATCCTTATAGTGCAGGTAAAAGGAGGAGCGGTTGATCCGGCACAGGCTGCAGATCTGGCTTACGGTAATCTTTTCCAAGGGTTCTTTCTGGAACAGTTCGGTAAATACGGCCCGGATGTTCCGTTCTGTCTGTTGAAATTTCAGGTTTTGTTTCGTATTCATATTGATTTCCCTCAGTTTGATTTTCTTTGGCATGTTTGTATATATGGCATTTACTATAATGACAGGATAACACTTTTACTTTATTAACACAACACTTGTATCATCATTGACGGTTGAGTGCATGGATGGGCGCCTTTATAATGAAGACAGACAGGAGGTACTCACTATGAAAAACAACGAAGAATTATTGCAAAAAGCGGCTTTTCCGAAACTGATCCTTCATCTGTGCATTCCGACGATCGTGATCATGCTTGTGATGGTGCTCTACAACATGGCGGATACTTATTTTATCGGGAAGACGAACGATCCCTGTAAGATAGCGGCGGTATCCTTGTGCGGTCCGATCTTCAGTATTCTGTCCGGCCTTGGGACACTGCTTGGAAGCGGCGGCTGCACGGTTATATCCCTGTCCCTGGGGCAGAAGCACTACGACCGGATCAAAGCGGTTACGAGTCTGTGCTTCTACGGGGCGCTGGCGCTTGGGTTTCTGTTTCTGATCGCAGCGAATCTGAACATTACGGCGATTGCGCGCCTGATCGGCTCCGACCAGGATACCGTGGCCTATACGGCCAGTTACTTAAGAATCATTGCCTGTGGCGCGCCGGTCATCCTTTTTACAAATGTATTTGCCAATCTGATCCGTGCGGACGGCGCGGCGAAGCAGTCGATGATGGCGAACGGGCTGGGCACGATCGTGAATATCGTGTTGGATCCTGTCCTGATCATGGGACTGCATTTGGGTGTGGCGGGAGCCGCCATCGCGACCGTGGCCGGTAATGTGGTCAGCGCGGTGTATCTGCTGTACTATGTGCTCCGGAAGCAGAAGCTGTTCTCCCTGCGGCCCGGGGATGTCTCTTTGACGAAGGATACGGTGCTGCCTGTCCTGACGCTGGGGATGCCGTTAGCCTGCAGTACGATCCTGATGAGCTGCTCCACAATGCTGATGAACAATGTGCTGGTAAGCTATGGATCGGTCACTGTGGCGGCAAATGGGGTGGCCGGGAAGGCCGGGATGCTGATCTCCATGCTGCAGATGGGAATCTGTATGGGGATGCAGCCGGCGATCTCCTATAACTGCGGCGCAGGGGCGTATAAGAGGATGCGGGGGATCGTGAAGCATACCGGTATCCTGACGGTGGCGACAGGGACACTGCTCACATGCATCTGTTTCCTCTGCCGGCAGCAGTTCGTGACGGCATTCATCGATCACGCGGAAGTGATCGCACTGGGACAGAAGATGATCGTGGCTTCCATGCTGATCGGTCCCTTCTATGGACTGTACCAGTTATCGACCACCTTTCTGCAGGCTACGGGGAAGGCCGGATTCGCGACGGTTGTCTCACTGTTAGATAAGGGGGCGGTCTTTATTCCGATGCTCTATCTGCTGAATGCGCTTTTCGGGCTGGATGGTGTGATTTATACGGCGGCGGTGACGGATATGATCTCGATCCTGGTGGGAGGGGCGCTCTGCCTGTATTGGAATAAGAAACTAGGGGAAAGTTAAACCCGCCGTATTTGTATGTTGATTCTTTCTCTGGTTCCAGATCGTCTTTGAGATGGGAACCGATATCAAACTTTTACTCGGATGAAACCGACTCGGATGAATCCGAGTAAAAATTGACTTTGCTTTTCCAATATGCTATATTGAATGCAACGAAGTCGGTTTTGAGGAGAAAGGTAAGTTTGAGAATTTGTGTCTGGAAAAATATGAGGTGCAAGTATGAAGTTTGTTGGCAGAACAGAGCAGAGGAAAAAACTGCATCGCATGTTGGAGGGGGAGCGCCAGACGGTGTCTTTGATTTACGGGCGCAGACGTGTCGGAAAGAGTGAACTGATCAAACAGGTATTGCGGGAATCGGATATTCCGGGTATTTATTATGAGTGCAAACAGACAACAGAGTGGAACAACGTGGATAGTCTGGCAGTATTGATCGCCGGGGAATTTCATCTGCCGAAGCCGGCCTTTGGAAATATGGAGGAGGTTTTGGATTTTCTATTCCAAAGATCGTGTCAGAATAGCCTGATCTTTGTGTTGGATGAGTATTCTTATCTGCGGGATTGTGTAAAGGGAATGGACAGCATTCTTCAGTCTTTGATCGATAAGTATCATGACCGTTCCAGGATCAGGCTTATTTTGTGCGGTTCTTTTGTGGATGCTATGCAATCGCTTCTTTTTGTCGAGAATCCGCTGTATGGGCGCATAGATCTGACGATCAACCTGAAACCAATGGACTATTTTGAGTCGGCGCTGTTCTATCCTGCGTTTTCAGATGAGGATAAAGTCAGATTATATAGTGTGTTTGGCGGCATTCCCTATTTTAACAAGCTGATCGATCCGGGGCTTACCGTACGGGAGAATATAACGGAACTCATTGCCGCTCCGGGGGCACGGCTGGAGAATGAGGTATCGATGTATTTAAGATCCGAGATTTCCAGACCGATTAATGCGAATGAAGTCTTTGATGCACTATCACGCGGCTTTTCAAAATACAGCGATATCCTTTCCCAGTCCCATGTATCCAGCGGCCCTGCCATGGTCGATGTTCTGGATAAGCTGATCCGTATGGAGATGGTAGAGAGGCAGGCTCCGCTCAACGATGAGAATAACCGTAAAAAGGTAAGTTATCGGATCGTTGATAATTTGTCACTGTTTTATTACCGGTATATCTTCCGTTATCTGTCCCAGATGAATGTTATGGAATCGGAAACATTCTATGACCGCTATATCAAAGAGGATTTTGAGACGCAATATGTGCCGCATATTTTTGAAATAATCTGTAAGCAGTATTTGATCCGTTTAAACAGAAGAGGATTGTTGGAAGAGCCCTTTGAAAAGATCGGTAAATATTATTATGATGATCCGATTCGAAAAAGAAACGGAGAATTTGATATTGTGACCAGGGATGCCAAAGGATATATTTTCTATGAGGCAAAGTTTCGCAGGGAACCCGTGTCTGCAGAGATGATCCGTGCCGAGATCCGGCAGGTTGAGGAGAGCGGATTTTCCTGCTATAAATACGGTTTCTTCAGCAGGGCAGGGTTTACGGCAAAGCAGGAGGGGAATTTGATACTGATCACGCTGGAAGACATGTACCGATGACAGACGGCATGAATGTATCCAGGTTCGCTGGCAAAGGAAATCGCGATTCGGATTGTGGCGGATTATGATCGGTGAATTTGCGGTTCCGCTCCTATGCGGAGGGGAACCATCCCGGTATTTCATGGTTTTCGGTGATCACGCCGCATCCGATCTTGTCGCCGGCGTTTCCGGAAGGCTGCGTGGTGAAATCGTCGGGCGCGCTGTGGATGATCAGGGAGCGGCCAATGATCTCCGGTAGTTCAAACCGGTCGGTATAAAAGGCGCCGTAGGCGTAGCCTCTGTTGCCGAGAAGGGGCGGCAGATCGCCGGCATGATCCGGATGCGGCAGTCCGCCGGGATTGTAGTGCATACCGGTCTTATCGAAGGGAGGGGAGCAGTCGCCCGTTTCGTGGATGTGCATAGCGTAGAACTGACTGTAGGGTGATTCATTTTCATATGGC
The DNA here is from genome assembly GCA_947564645.1 of uncultured Lachnospiraceae bacterium. GTDB lineage: Bacteria > Bacillota > Clostridia > Lachnospirales > Lachnospiraceae > UBA3282. Next base: position 22,814 of record CANOCU010000033.1, on the reverse strand, counting down.
AGACCGTAGACTTCCGTCTCGATCAGCACGCCGCCGGACGGAACCGGATAGAAGTAGGCGGTCCCGTGCAGGGAAGGGTGGTCGGCGCTGCCTGTGATCTTTGCATAAGCGTTTGGGTAGAATTTCATGATGACCTCCGTGTCGGAGCATTTTCAATTGAAAAGTCATCTTTTTCAGGTGATTTTTCAATTCTGCATACCGGTTATGTCATGGGAATTATGATTACTAATAGAATATGTGCAGTACGAAGAATGGTGAGAACAGCAAATTTGGGGAGTCTACCGGAGTATCCGGTGTGCGCTCATGGAGGAAGCGCTGGATTTTCTGTTCCAAAAGGCGTGTCAGGAAAATGATCACGTTGGAAGACCTGTACCGTTGACCTGAGTACAGTAAACGAAATTTCTGAGGTCGTTTACGATATGTGTTTTTGAAACAAGCAGAACAGGCGGAAAGAATACATGAAGAAAATAGACGTAGATGAATTTGCGGTGGAAGTGAGAGGCCGGTTTCTGGCGGCGAATGTTTTCGCCGGGGCGGATCTTGCGATGTGGAGCCTGGGATCAAACAGGGAATTATATTATTCTACCTGCATGAATGAGAAAGAGATTTGGTCTTTTCTGGAACTTGGCGACTGCCTGGATTTTCTCTATGAAGATCAGAGAAAGTGGGACAGGCCGGTGGTCCTGAGTGATCCTATTGGCTTGGTATGGGTGGCGGAGGATATGATATCTGAAGGGATGTGGTTATGCCGGGTGCTGATGGGTCCCATGTTTCTGAGCAAGACTTCGGTCAAATACATCGAGGATTCCCTGCGGGAAAGGATATCTTCTGTCTTTCTGCGGCGGCAATTGACGAGAATGCTGGCTATGGTGCCGGTAGTGACGCTGCCAATGATGAATCAGTATGTCAAGATGCTGCATTATACGTTGACGGCGGAGAGAATTTTGCCGGTGGATTTTCTTTTTCAGGATGAACGGACGAAACAGTTTGTGGAAGAGGAGGAAGGGACGGCATTTGCCATGGTGAATGATCCGGAACGTGTCATGAACGGGGAAATGTTGCTGCTTAAGGCAGTGACGGACGGCAATCTGAATTACAGGGAGATTTATGACGGACGGCAGGATTTCGAGAGCGAGTTGACACCGGTCTCCGGTAATACGCTGCGGGACGTTAAGAATGAGATGCTGGTCTTCTGTTCCCTGTGCTGCCGGGCGGCGATACAGGGAGGTATGCCGATCAAGACGGCGAAGGAGATGGAAGTAAAGTATCACACGGAGATTGAGCGGATGGATACGGTTACGAAGCTGAAAAACCTCAATGCGGAAATGCTGGACGCCTATGTGAGGCGTGTTCATGACGGCAGGGAGAATCCGTTAATCTCCAAGACGATTCAGGAATGCTGTGATTACATCCGGGCCAATGTGACGAAACCGCTGGACGTGGACGAGATTGCCGCGCAGATGGGCTATGCTACTTATTATTTCACGAGAAAGTTCTATAAGGAGATGGGGATCAAAGTCTCAGATTATATCAAGCAGGCACGGATTGAGTACGCCAAGATAGCGCTGATGACGTCGGGGAAAAGTATTCAGGAGATCAGTGACACGCTGCAGTTCGGGACGAGAAATTATTTCAGCAGGGTGTTCCAGGAGGTTGTGGGAATGACGCCCGCCGCATACAGGGACAGGATCGGAAAGGAAGGAGAACAGGCATGAGACTGAAAGAGGAAATTGACCCTGTGGCATGGATCAGAAGGGTGCAGGGATTTGTGCGGTAAGCGGCAGCAGGCGGAAGGGTATATGGGGCTGTAACAGGAGTGACGTTTGGTCACTCCCTTTTTTTACGACAAAGGAAGGTACAATTTTTGGCTATCCTATATCCAAATTGAATACGATGGCTGATTCTGGATAAAAAGGATACAAAAGAGCGAAAACGGATACCTGTTTGGTCAGGACCATCTCTTATAATGAATGCAGCAGATAACGATCCGGGCGGTTCGGACAGCAAAAGCAATTCAGTGCAGCAGGCATCCGGAAGGATTCGGTCTGAACAGCCGGGAGGGAAGAAAATGTTGAAGGGATCCTGCAGGGATCGGACAGGGAAAGGAGAGAAGGAAAGCAAATGGGTAAGACAAAGGAAAAAAATGAAGATGAAAGATTAGGGTTTGGCAAACTGCTTCTGTGGAACAGCAGGATGGTTTCCTCGGCGATCGTAACATTGATGCTGGGATTTCTGATGATTTATTGTACGGATACGTTAAAGGTGTCACCGGCTTATATCAGTATCATTCTGGTGGCCAGCAAGGTTCTGGACGGTGTGACAGACATGTTTGCGGGATTTATTGTTGACAGGACGAAGACAAGATGGGGGAAAGCACGTCCCTATGAAATCTTTATCGTAGCGATCTGGCTATGCACATGGCTGTTGTTCTCCTGTCCGGAAAGCTTCAGTATGACGGCGAAACTGATTTGGATCTTTGTAATGTATGCGCTGGCGAATTCCGTCTGTTATACTTTCCTGAACGCTAACGGTACACCATATATGGTACGCGCTTTTAAGGGCGGACAGATCGTGAAACAGACCTCCTATGGCAGTATCATCACCATGCTGGCAGCCGTTGTCTTCAATATCACATTCCCAATGCTGATGGGTTCGATCGCTACGTCCGGAGCCAGATGGAGCAGACTGATCCTGATGTTCGCAGTGCCACTGGCGGCAGTTGGCCTGCTGCGTATGCTTTTCGTACCGGAGATCTATGATGTGGATGTGGAAACGGCAGATGCAGAGAAATTGAAAGTATCCGATATTTTCAAACTGATCAGAGTGAATAAATATATTCTGATCCTTGTGCTTATGACGTTTGTATTCAATTTCGTGACGAATATGGGCGTACAGACTTATTACTTTACTTATATCGTAGGGGATGTAGGGCTTATGGGAATCACGGCCGCAGCGCAGATTGTGGCACTGCCGCTGGCGCTTTTCTTCCCCAAACTGATCGCTAAGTTCTCTACGGTAAAATTGATGATGATTGGTTTCCTTGTATCTGCCTTCGGCTATTTCTTGAATTTTGTGGCAGGCGGAAATGTGGCGCTTCTTGCGATCGCTGCGATCCTGTGGGGTGCAGGGACGGTTCCGGCGAGTATGCTGATCGCCCTGGTCGTCATTGAATGTGCGGATTTCAATGAATGGAAGGGAAACCACAGGATGGAAGGCACTATGAGCAGTCTTGTCGGACTGGGCGGTAAGATCGGCGCTTCGTTTGGGGCGGCGGCACTGGGTGTCCTGATGTCCATGAGCGGATACACCGGGGATGCGGCGACGATGCCTGCCAGTGCAATGACTATGATCCGTATGTTGTTCAGCATCGTACCCATGGTGCTCTATGTGCTTGTTGCACTCTCTCTGAAGGGCTATACCTTAAACAAACAGATCGGACAGATCCGGGAGGAAAACGAGGCCAGAAGAGCAAAGTATGCACAGGACATCACGGAATAAGCATTCTGTCTGACATATGCGGCGGACGATACGGCAGGAATACGGACGGCTTTAGCCTGACGGAATTTAAGGAGGTTATGAGATGAACGAAATTTATGACGCAGCAAAAGATGAGCAGTTTAGCAGGGGCTACATCGATATCGATGAACCGCGCGTACGGGAACTGGATGACGGGCGCCAGATCCCTTTTCGATATATGCACGGCGGCTTCGAGGGAACGCCGGTGAAGTTCTCCTTCTGCTTCCCGGAAGCGGAAGATTATGAGGAGCGGTTCTATCAATATCTGTCCCCTTTTCCAGAGCCGGAGGAGGAACTGGCCTCGGTGGCGGTGACGGGCATTGACGACAAGATCGCCTTCTGTATCACGCACGGCGCTTACTATGTAGAGTCCAATATGGGTTCCGGCGCGATCTTTACCAACTCGGATGACCATACCATGTCCTACCGTTCCAGTGCGGCGACGGCGGAGTATTCCCGGGTGATGGCGAGAAAAGTGTACGGCTATGAACACCGTCCGTACGGGTATGTATACGGCGGCAGCGGCGGCGGATACCGGACCATCGCCTGTATCGAGAATACCAATGCTTTTGACGGGGCGGCTCCTTACGTGATCGGATCCCCTTATGCGATTCCGAATTGCCAGACTACCCGTGCCCATGCGGAGCGGCTGCTGCGGAACAAGATCGGACAGATCATCGACGCGGTGGATGCAGGCGGCAGCGGTGATCCTTACGCGGGGCTGGATGAAGAAGAGGCGGTGGCGCTCAGGGAAGCAACATTATTCGGTTATCCGCTTAAGAGCTGGTTCTCCAGTGCGGATTTAAACGACGGGTCGCTGCCGGTGCTGCTGCCGGGGGTTAAGCTGATGGATCCTTCGTACTTCGAGGAGTTCTGGAAAGAACCCGGCTATCTGGGAGCCGATCCCGAAAGCAGCGCCGCGAAAGAACGGATCTGCATGGACAGTAAGGTCAAACTGTGCTATGTGCCCGGAAAGAAGCTGCAGACACTGGAGGGAGAGGATGCGCAGAAGGCTGTTGATACGAGAAACGGCGTCAACGACGCCTGGAAGAAGATGATCAGCGGTTCCGGGACGGACACGGAACCCTGGCTGGAATTGACGGCGCTGCCCGTTCCGGCAAAGGGGCATGATCTATACCTGAAAGGCCTGGTCCTGACGATCGTAAGCGGAAGGGCGGCGGGTAAGAAGCTGCAGGTGGGGAAGATTACGGACGGCCGCGTTTACCTGACGGACGGATTCGGCACGGATCCGATTATGGAGACCCTGGAACTGATGGAGAGCGGAGACGAGGTGCATCTGGACAATTCGGATTATATCGCGATCCAGACCTATCACAGACATCAGGTACCCACAGCGGATTACCATGCCTGGGATCAGTTTCGCGGTGCCGACAAAGAACCGCTCTATCCGCAGCGGAAAACGCTGGCAGGGCCGGTGTTCTGCGGCAACGGGCCTGGCTGTGAACAGAACGGCCTGGTACAGGGCAAGGTTATCATCTGTGCATCGCTGATGGATGAGCAGGCTTATCCATGGCAGGCAGACTGGTATCGGAGAAAGATAGCTTCGGAACATGACGGCAAAGAGACGGACTACTGCCGCCTGTATTACTTCGACAACGTACTGCATGACGATATCACGGCGTCCGTGGACGAACTGCACGCTACCAGTTATATTGCCGGTTTAAAGCAGGCGCTGATCGATCTGGCGCTGTGGGTGGAAGAAGGAGTGGAACCTCTGCCGTCCAGCAATTATAAAGTAGACGGCGGCCATATACTGGTGGCAGACTCGGCTATAGCGCGGGGCGGCCTGCAGCCAGTGGTCTTCCTGAATGCCAACGGAAGCAAATGCGCCCATGTCAAAGCGGGTGAGACGGTACGTTTTACCGCTGAGGCGGAGGTGCCGGAGGGAGCCGGCAGCCTGACTTTCGTAGAGTGGAGTTTCGATGGTGAGACCGATTTTCCGGAAAAAGGCGAGTGGGAACTGCGTGACGGCGGCCGCAGAGGAACCGCGCAGATAGTGCATATATTTGAGAAACCGGGAACCTACTTTGCGGTGGTACGCGTGAAGTCGGAACGGAATGGAGATAAAACGGCGCCTTTTACGCAGATACGGAATCTTGACCGGGCAAGGGTCGTGGTGGAGTAAGGAGTCAGCATGGAAACAATGTTTCAATTTCAAAAGGCAGTTCCGGTATGGATCGGAACCGAATCGGGTACCTGCAATCATCTGGTCGGATTTTTTGGAAGCTTCAGTACTGAGAAAGAGAAAAAGATAACGCTTTTTGTCGCGGCGCGCAGTTACTATCGCGTATATGTGAATCAGGAACTGCTAGCGAATGGACCGGCGAGGACGGCGGCAGGATACTGCCGCGTTGACCGCCTGGCTTTTATGGCAAAAGGCCGGGTTTCTATTGCGGTGGAGGTACTGGAGGCCGATAAACCGGAGAAATATTCTAATGACTGTACGCTGGAGAAGGGAATGTTCTGCCTGGAAGCAGTGGATGAAGCGGGAAAGGTCCTTCTGGCATCCGGCGAGGGGGAACGGCTTTCGGCGAGGGAACTGCGGTACCGGATCTGCGATGTGGAGCTTATGAGCCACAGCCGCGGCATCATCGAGTTTTACAGACTGACAGCGGATTTCTGCAGGTGGCGGATAGACGGGTTTGCCGGCAAAGGAGAGCAGATATGCCCTTATGCGGAGCAGGTCACGTTTCTCGAAAGAAGAGCGCCCTATCCCACTTATGAGAAGGCGGCGGTCCGTTCTTTCGAATATATCGGGGACTGGGAAACAGGCGGGGAAACGGCAGAAACGACACTATGGTATTATCCAGAACAGTCAATCCGGAATGGTATGCGGCGCTGCCGCCGGAAAACGAGTATCTGCCGCAGATGACAGGCAGCAGGGAATATCCCTTCAGCGGCAGTTACAGCAGGGAGCCGCTTTCGGACACGGTATCGGTGAAGCCCGGGGCAAGGCCCTTTTACCTGCTGTATTCCGATACGGTATCGAGGCTCGGCTTTGTGGAGATCAGTCTTACCTGTAAAGAGCGCACGGTACTTGACGTGGTCACATCCGATCACAAGTCGGCTTGCGGACTTGTGGAAGCAAATACCTATCTGGCGCATTATGAACTGGAAAAGGGCAGCTACCGGCTGCTCACCCAGGAACCCAAACTGGTCCGATACATAAAGCTGATGATCCGGAGTAAAGGAGAGGTGGTGATCCGGAAACCGGAACTGATAGATTATTCTTATCCGGATACCTGTACGGTGGGATTTTCGTGCAGCGACAATGACCTGAACCGTATCTATGAAGGCGCCCGGCGAACCTTGAAGTTTAATACGCTGGATATTTTCATGGACTGCCCGGAACGGGAGAGGGGCGGATGGCTGTGCGATTCTTACTTTACCGCGCAGGCGGCCTGGCAGATGTTCGGGGACAGAGCGGTGGAGAAGGATTTTCTCTGGAATTTCATGCTGACCGACGGAACGGTCAAGAAGAACGGCTTTTTTCCGGAGGTATATCCGGGCAGCAAGAAGGATCCGTCTGACGTGGGCATTATGAACTGGTCCTTCTGGCTGATGGCGCAGCTTGCGGATTATGCGGCGAGAAGCGGCGACCAGGCGTTTCTCGCGGAGGTGTATCCGCGGGTGGAGATGTTTGCAGACGGATTGCTGATGCTTCGCGGAAAAAGCGGCCTGCTGGAGGGCATGGACGTGCAGTTTGTGGACTGGTCTTTGTCCAACGCAGACTGGGCGCTGAATCCGGTCAATATTCCCAACAACTGTCTTGCCGTTAGGATTCTGGAGGAACTGGGAGCGCTTTATGACAGGCGGGACTGGACCGGCGCGGCGCAGGAGATGCGGGCGGTCATAGAGAAGATGGATGCGGCGGACATAGGATCGGGGAGACAGGGAGACGCCGCCGTTTATGAAAACGGAATTCTGCACAGAACCGGGTACGCTACGGAGGGAGGCATTGCACTGGAATTCTGGAGCGGATTTCACAGGGAGGATCCCGTTTATGTCAGAAAGTTTGTGGAAGAGATGGGGACAGCACCCGTAATGCGCAGCGACCCCAATATCGCGAAGGCGAATCTGTTTATAGGACTGATGATCCGGTTTGACGTATTATACAGGATGGGAAAGATCGATACACTGCTAGAAGAAATGAGGGACGTCTATCTGCCGGAATTAAGAGAAGGATCGGGAACTTTCTTCGAGAACTACAATGCACATTCCGGATGCCACGGCTTCAACGGCATGGCGGGCGTATTTCTCACGGGCGGCGTCCTGGGACTGGGCATTCCCGACGAAAAGAACAGGACAGTCGTGGTCAGCCCGCATCCCGGCGCCCTGAAATGGGCAGCGGGAAGTGTCAGGACTTGCGACGGCGATATCCTGATGAAATGGGCGGCGGACGACTGGGAGCGCATGCTTTCGATTGATCTTCTGCTGCCGGCCGGGTGGTCGCCAACAGTCAGGATCGGGGATGGCCTGAGCGACTGGAAGGTGCTGGTTAACGGTGTGCCGCAGTGACAGGAAGCAAAAGGGAACGTGTAAGGGCAAAAGTCATAAAATCGATAATCCAGGTCTGAAAACAGCTACTTTCGGGTGTGTCTGGCCGCTATACTGAATACAGTAACAAACAAGCAGACACACCCGGCAGATGGGTAGACAGGAGGAAGAAATGAAAAGGAAGATTGTAGCGACACTGTTGTGCGCGGCTATGACACTTGGATTATTGGCAGGATGCGGCGGCTCCGGCGACACGGCAGCGTCAGATGGAGAAACGGCGCCGGCACAGGAGAGCGAAGAGCAGGAAGCGGCAGGAGAGGAAGCGCCGGCGGATACGAAAGCGGCTGATGCGGGGGATATGGTGACGGTTTCTCTGTATATTCCGACACTGGCGCCGTACACGGAAGAAGCCATTACGGAAGTACAGGATGCTGTCAATGCCCATTTGGCGGAGAATTATGGGATCCAGACGAAGCTGGTCTACATAGAGATGGGTAATTTTGAGAAGTCCATCAATCTGGCGATGACCACAGACGAACTGGATGTGACCTGTTACTTTACCGGAAACGGACAGTTGTCCAACTATGTGAACAACGGCCAGCTTCTGGATATCACGGACCGCTTTGAAAGTGCCTCTGACGAATTGAAGAACAGCTTCACGGATGCAGAGATCACATCTTCCAGCATGGGCGGACGTATGTACGGCCTTCCCAGAAAGTACCAGTTCGGCGGGCAGGAAGTAGTGGTCATGAATCAGGCAATTGTGGAGGAACTGGGGATTGATCCTATGTCCGTTAAAGATATGGACAGCCTGGGAGAAGTACTCTACCAGGTACATGAGGCGCATCCGGAAATCTATGCGCTGGTGCCCCAGTCCACCAATGATATGACATGGTGCAGTCTCTGGATCGGAGGTATTGGACTCACATCTTTTGCATATACCAATGATATTGATTCCACGGAAGTAAAGAGTATTTTTGAGACGGATTCTTTCCGGGAATTCTGCAGCTATACGAATAAATGGTACAATGACGGCCTGATCATGCCGGACGCCATCAGCAATACGCAGGAGGGCAGCAGTATGGTAACGGCCGGAGCGGCTTTTGCGTGCCTGCACAATGCAGACATTGATCCGCTGGAGATGTTCTATCCCAATACAGTATCCTCGGCAGTATTGATCGAGCCCAGGGCAATTCCGACAGATATCGGTAACCTGCAGTACGGCATCAGTTCCAACAGCGCCCACCCGGACGAGGCGTTTACACTGCTTTCCGCATTGTATACGGATGCCAGGCTGCACACACTGCTTTCTTTTGGTATTGAGGGCAAACACTATGTAATCAACGAAGACGGACGTGCGGCATATCCGGAAGGAATGACTGCAGAGAACGAGCCTTATGGAGGATTCGCGGCGACGGCGACTTATCCGAATTATCTGTTGAATCCGGTTAAGGCTGATGCTCCGGTAGACGATTATAAATCTATTGTGGATGAGTGGAATAAGAATGTAAAAGTATCTCCCACATTTGGATTTTTCTTCGACATGTCGGAGTACGGAGATTTTATCACGGCTTATAAGAATCTGGAAGAGAAATATCTGCATCCCATCAAGACCGGCAGCGTAGCTTTGGACGACGTGCTTCCATCCATCCAGTCAGAGCTTGAGTCGATCGGCTTCTATGAGATGATCAAGAAGGTACAGACGGAATTAGACGCCTATCTTGCGGGACAGTAGGTAAGGTTAACAGAAAGAAATATTCTGCGGCCGGATCGGTTTGACAGAGAGAGGCTGCCGCAGAAGAAGAGAGGCGTATTTATACATAACGGGACAGAGAAGCAGGCAGCCGGGGAACATGTGCCGACTGCCTGCTTCTCATTACAATCGGAATCTCAATCTTACCTGGAGGTGGAGCATGAACGGAACAAAAAAGAAAGGCGGCAGCCCGAGGATCGCAAAGAATCTGTGGGGACACAGAGAACTGTATCTTATGATGCTGCCGGGTATTCTCTATCTGCTGATCAACAATTACCTGCCAATCGGAGGCCTGAGCCTGGCATTCAAGAAATATGATTATTCCAAAGGGATTGCTAGCAGTCCGTGGAGTGGGCTGAGCAATTTCAAATTCCTGTTCAGTACGAAGGATGCGGGAATGATCATCCGGAATACGTTGGGTTACAATTTTATTTTCATCCTGCTTGGCACCGTGTTTGCCATTGCGGTTGCCATTATCCTAAATGAGATTAGGGCGGAACTGCCGAAGAAGATCTATCAGATCTTTATCCTGATCCCTTATCTGGTTTCCATGGTAGTCGTAAGCTATATCGCATTTGCCTTCTTAAGTACGGATAACGGCTTTATCAATAATTCAATCTTACACAGCAGGGTCAACTGGTACATGACGCCGAAATACTGGCCTTATATTCTGGTCTTCGTCAATCTGTGGAAAAGCTTTGGCTACAACAGTATCATTTATTATGCGACGGTGATCGGGATCGACTCTTCGCTGTACGAGGCGGCGGTGGTGGACGGTGCGAACAGATGGCAGAGAATCTGGCATGTAACGCTGCCGGGACTGAAACCTACCATCATCACGATGACGCTTCTCGCCGTGGGCAGAATCTTTTATTCCGATTTCGGCCTGTTCTATCAGGTGCCCATGAACTCCGGATTGTTATATGACGTGACTACGACGATCGACGTGTATGTTTACAAGAGCCTGATCCTGTTAAATGATGTGGGACGGTCGGCGGCTGCCGGTTTCTTCCAGTCCATCTGCGGATTTATCCTTGTACTTACCGCGAACCTTGTTGTATCGAAGATTGACAAAGAAAATGCGCTGTTTTAGAAACCATAGTAGATGGCTTCAAGGCAGTTTGAGAATAGAAAGCCGCAGATTGCGGCGGAATGAGAGGGAAAAATGGTTCAACATGACAAGCTGCAACAGACAATCATGCATATATTCATGGGGATTCTGGTACTGACCTGTGTGCTCCCGTTTCTGCTGATGGTCATGGCTTCCCTGACGGAGGAAGCGACGCTGACCAGGAACGGCTACAGCTTCTTCCCGGAGGTATTCAGTCTGGAAACCTATCGCTATATCATCAGAAGCGCGAACACGATCCTGCGGGGATATGGAATGACGATCGTTGTTACGGTAATCGGGACACTCTGCAACCTGACACTCACGATTCTGTATGCGTACCCGCTTTCAAGAAGAGATCTGCCCTACCGGGGATTTTTATCCTTCTTCCTGTTCTTTACCATGCTGTTTAACGGCGGGCTGGTGCCGACCTATATGATGTATGCAAATACGTTCCATATCAAGAATACTATCTTCGCTCTGATCGTGCCCTCGCTGATGATGAACGCCTTCTACGTGATCATGATGCGTTCTTTCTTTTCATCCAGCATACCGGATTCCCTGATCGAGGCGGCGAAGCTGGACGGGGCCAGTGAGCGGAAAATACTGACAAGTATCGTGCTGTCGCTCTCCAAGCCGATGGTGGTCACGCTGGTGCTGATGGTGGGACTCGGTTACTGGAACGACTGGATGAACGGGCTGTACTATGTGACGGATCAGGGTCTGTTTACGATCCAGATGATCCTCAATAATATGATCAATAATATCGAGTTTCTTACGAGAAATGCCAGTATGCTCGGTTCCGCGGCGGCAAACCTGAAGATCCCGCAGGTCGGCATCCGTATGGGTATCGCGGTGATCGCGGTACTGCCGATCCTGATCATCTATCCTTTCCTGCAGAAATATTTTGTGAAAGGGATCGTGATCGGAGGCGTGAAGGGGTAAGGAGCTATAAGAAGCTGCGGGACATAACGCAGTGCTGCGCGTTATAGTGATCACAGGGGTGTAAAAAATGCCATAGGGAATAAATGTTTGGACAGCAGGTTGGAGGAGAAGTCCGGAAAGACCTGCTGTCAGACAGAGAGATGAGGCTCATTATGGAAAAAGGTAAGATAAGACCGACCAGGATGTTCCGGTTAAAACAGCAGATTTTCGCTTTTCTTGTTGTATTTATCGTGGTGATCCTGTTGCTGCTTGGTATCTTTCTTCTGATCATGATCGGGGCTTATCAGAAAAACCAGAATCAAAGAAGGCTGAATGACCTTCAGGCTTATGCTCAGACACTTCAGGATACGATCGGGCAGCTTAGTGACGCGACAGGCTCTGTCTATTCTATGAGCGCAGCTTTCCAGGGGATCGGCAGTTATCAGACCGCGGCCGAAATGTGCGGTTATGTCTATGAACTGAAAAGTCTGCTGCAGGTACAACTGAATTCTACACCCTGCTTAAGCGGTATGTTCATACACTATGACGGCGGAGATTCTGTTCTGTATTCTACAGCTGACAGTCTTCCCTACGCAGATACGAAGATGTTGTGGAATATTGGGAAAAATTTTATGAAAAACAGCAGGATGGGTCTTCTTGTGGAAAGTTCCATGTTTCTTATGTGGACGGTGTGCAGAAGTCGGAGGAAGATCTTTTCTACTCTGTTTATATCAAAAGGAACAGCGCCATGGTCAGCGGCAGTGTCAGTCAGCGGCAGGGGCTTCCGGAACAGTTGGAGAACGAGGCAGCTTACGGCATTGTGTATGAAGGAGAGTTCTACCGGACAGGCGGACAAGACGGCGGGCATCCCGATATAAATTATGCGACGCTGCGGCAGGGACGGAATCGGGTTGGAAATGATTTTGTATATCTGCATAAGCTGGATACGGAGGATATGGCCGTGGTGGAGATCCTGCCCAGCAGTCTCTGGCTGTATGTGCAGCCGTGGCATCTATTGCTGGCGGTACTGATGTTGCTGCTGATGGTCTGGCTTCTGTCTTTGTATCGGTTTGTTTATCAGCAGCTTTCAGAGCCGTTGGAGGATATGACGAGGGCACTTCGGGAGATCAGGAAGGGCGACTGGGAAGTGGAATTTACCGCACCCAACAGGATCGTGGAAATTGAAAATGTAAGACAGACTGTCTGGCTTATGTTAAAGGAGATCGGCCAGTACAAGATCCGGACTTATGAGGAGCAGTTGGAGCGGCAGAAGACACAGCTGCAATTCCTGCAGCTGCAACTCGCACCGCATTTTTACACCAATTGTCTGAAAAATATCTATTATATGCTGATGATGGAGGAGTACGGGAATGCGGAGCAGTTTCTGCTGCGGCTGTCAACGCATCTGCGTTATCTTCTGCAGCGGGACGTGACGCTTGTCACCGTACAGACGGAGCGGGAGTTCGTGGAGAACTATATCAGCCTGCAGAAGCTTCTCACATCCCGGCCTCTCACCTGTATGATCCTGGTGGAAGAGGCGGTAAGAGAGCAGGAGATTCCGATCCTGGCGCTGCAGACCTTCGTGGAGAATTCTGTCAAATATACGGAGACGGACCGGGAGCGGCCGCTGGAGATCCGGATCCAGGTGCGGCTGATCAAGGGGGAGAACGGCGAAAGCCTGGACATAGTCGTGCGGGATAACGGTGCCGGATATCCCGGCGCGCTGCTTGCGCTTCTGAATCAGAAGGGAGACATGCTCTCGGACAAGGGATTCGGTGTGGGAATCCTTAATCTGTTAAACCGGCTGCGGATCCATTACGGCGAGGATGCGCAGTGGTATTTTGATAACAGAGACGGGGCGTTCAGCGAGCTGATCCTGCCGGTAGGGATGGAAAACGGAAGAGAAAACGGGAAGGTATCGTGATGAAGATATTGCTTGTGGATGACCAGGAAAGAATCTTAAAGGCAATGGTAAAACTGGTGGACTGGAAGAAGCTGGGAATCGAGCAGGTCTATACGGCGGACAGCGCGGCTGCGGCCAGAGAGGTGCTGGATACCCAGCCGGTGGATATCATGCTGACGGATATCGAGATGCCCGGGGAGGACGGTATCTCGCTGCAGAAGTGGCAGATGGAGAAATATCCCTATATTCTCTGTGTCTTTCTCACGTCTCATGCAGACTTTTCCTACGCCAGGGAGGCCATTCATAACGGCGCTTTCGATTATATCTTACAGCCGGCCAAGATTCCGGACATCGAGGAAGTGATCAGACGCTGCATGGAACATCTGGAGATGCGCAACCGGATCATGGAGCAGGGAGACCGTTTCGAGGATCGGATGCCGGAAGAACTGAGCATGCCGGAGGCGGCTTCCTGGGGGAAATGGATGGTACGGAAGGATTCGGTGTTAGTGAGGAATCAGATCGTCAATCTTCTGCGCTATGCCGAGCGGGAGGGGTATCTGACGGACGGTTACAGACAGCGGATCATCCGTAGATTTCTGGAAGCCTGCTCTATCGCCTGTTACGCCCAGAATAAGACGTTGGAAGACTTGTTTACGCGTAGCTTTACTTATGAAAAGATGCTGCAGTCTTATTCATCCATGGAAGAACTGTGCAGAGGTGTGGATTTCTGCCTCAGACAGTATCACGGTGTTGTGGTGGAGAGGGAAGGGGACGAAGTATCCTATACAGCACAGGAGCGCATTCAGGATATCCTGCACTATCTGGAAGAGAATATGGACCGGATGATCTCCAGACGGGAAGCAGCCAAATACGTCTTTCTGAACGAAGATTACTTTTCGCGGATGTTCCGGAAGGAGATGGGGATCGGCTACAAGGAATATGTCCTGAAACAGAAGATGGAGTATGCGGGCAGGCTGTTAAAGAATACGGATCTGTCCATTACATTGGTGGCGTCCAAGGTGGGCTACGATAACTTTACCAATTTTACGCAGATGTTCCGTAAGTATACCGGCGAGACGCCCTCAGACTATCGGAAGAGGGCCAGAAAGGCCGGGGGGGGGGTAAAAACGGATTGATGGAAGGGGATAAAGCAGCATAATACAGAATTTATGCAGTATTGGGAACTGGGCAAATGAGAGAGGCAAATAGATATAGTAAACGAAATTTCTAATGTCGTTAACGATAGAAAGCGAGGAAGATTTTGGTATGGAGAAACTATATTTTAACAGAGAATGGTATGTAAGCAAAATAGATGGCAAAATTTTTGGAGCGCTCTTCACAGGTTATCCGGAAGGCGTGGAGGTAACGCTCCCACATGATGCCATGATAGAAGAGGATGTGGATTTTGTCTGTGAAAACAGCGGACAGACAGCCTTTTATCCGGAAGGATATTATCGTTATGTGAAAGAATTTGATGTACCGCGGGAATGGTCAGATAAAACGATCAGTCTGGAACTGGAAGGCGCTTATATGAACAGCCGGGTTTATTTGAATAACGATTATGTGGGCGGTTGTCATTATGGATATTCCAATTGCTATGTAAATCTGGATCATAGCCTGCGGTATGGGGAGAAAAATCGAATCGAAGTACTGGTCAACAATGAAAGGCTTAGCAGCAGATGGTATACAGGCGGCGGGCTGTACCGGAATGTGTGGCTGTATGTCGGAGAGACAGTGCATTTTACGATAGACGGGATTAAAATCTCCACACCGGAGGTGGAAACAGAGGGAGCCGTGGTTCTGGTTCGGCCGACGGTCAGGAATGACGATAAGAAGAACCATCGGTTCCGGGTGATGACGGAAATCTATGACCGGGAGGGAAATAAGGCGGCGGAGGAAGAAAGTATCGGTCTGCTTTATGGAAATACGGAGCAGGAATTATATCAGAGACTGACGATTTCATATCCTGATCTTTGGAGCTGTGAGAATCCGGCGTTGTACTCATGCCGGTTGACTTTATTTATGGACGATCGGAAGATGGAATACCAGAAGGTAGGTTTCGGTATCCGCAGACTGCAGTTGGATGCGGTCCATGGACTGCGGATCAATGGGGAACAGGTGAAACTACGCGGTGCATGTATCCATCATGATAACGGGATCATAGGAGCCTGTACGCTTGAGATGGCGGAGGAGCGGCGCTGCAGGCTGTTGAAGGAAGCGGGATTTAACTGCATACGGAGTGCCCATCATCCGGCGAGTAAAGCATTGCTGGATGCTTGTGACAGATATGGGATGTTGGTTATGGACGAGTTCGCCGACATGTGGACATGGCCTAAGAACAAGAATGATTATTCATTGTATTTTTCCGAAGATTGGGAGAAGGATGTACAGCTTATGGTAAAGAAGGATTTTAACCATCCTTCGGTGATCCTTTACAGTACCGGCAATGAGATTCAGGAAGTTGGAATGCCGAAAGGCGTTGAGATCAATCGGAAGATTGCAGAGAAAATACGCGGCCTGGATAACACCAGATATATTACGAATGCTTTTAATGCGTTGCTGGCTGCTATGGATTATGAACAGGAGATATGCAGGGAAATCAGGGAAAAAGCATCGAAAGAGGGAAAAGGGCTGAATGACATGATGGGGGACGCCCGGGATATTACGAGCGATTGGATGATCAAGGGGCTGGAAGTGCATCCGCTCATGACGGAAAAGATCGATTCCTTTGTAGGCAGTATGGACATAGCAGGCTATAATTATCTGACGATCCGGCATGAGATGGACCATATGCGTAAGCCGAACAGGGTAGTGCTCGGAACGGAGACTTTTCCGTCGGAAATTGCGGAGTTGTGGGCTATTGTGGAGAGGAACGATTATGTGATCGGCGATATGACATGGACCGGATATGATTATCTGGGAGAAGTGGAATTGGGTGTGATCAGATTTCCGGAAGAAGAGCCAAAAGAGAAACGCTATGGCAGAACAGCCTGGTCAGGGGATTTGGATATTACAGGAAAGCGGCGGCCGGTAAGTTATTTTCGGGAAATTGTCTATGGGTTACGCAAAGAGCCTTATATAACCGTGGGAGATCCGGTGCACCATGGAATGAAACAGGAGAAGAGCAATTGGGCATTCGAGGATAGTCTATCAAGCTGGACCTGGAGAGGATATGAAGGAAAGCCTGTAACCGTGGACGTATATTCTGGCTCCGATGAAGTGGAGCTGTTTCTGAACGGAAAGTCACTTGGCAGAAAACCGGCTGGCAAACAAAATCGGTTTACAGCCAGATATGAGCTTATCTATGAACCGGGCATACTGAAAGCAGTTGCCTGTGAGGAAGAAAGTCAATGGGAGATGGAACTGCAGACAGCAAAGGAAGGACTGATGTTGGATGTAAAAGCGGACCGCCATAAAATACGTGCAAATGGCGCAGATCTTGTGTATATTACTGTGCAGTTGTGCGACAGGGATGGAGTTGCTGACATGCAGATGAGAAAGGACGTTATGATTGAAGTGGAGGGCGTCTGTAACCTGCAGGGTTATGGCAGCGCGGATCCTTATTTCAAAGGAAGCTATCGGCAGCATACGGTGCAGACATTTGAGGGCCGTGTACAGGCTGTGATCAGAGCAGGATTTGAAGCAGGTGAGATACATGTAAGATTTAAGGCCGAAGGCTGTCCGGACGCGGAGACCAGAATTGTATGTGAACAGTAGCCCAGGGCAGTACAAGTGTTTGAAGGGAAGAGAGTTTATGGATCAAGCGCTATATGAAATTTTAACAGACAGAGAGATACCGAATTATCTGCATCCTTTTACGTCGTTAGCGGCAGAAGATTCTTATGAACGGATCCGGGAAAGAGTCCTGCAGTTGAAAAGAGTGGGTGTGCGTTCCATGAATTTGTTGTGGCATGGAGAAGCGGAGGATGAGAGTTTTATGCCGTTCAATTCGGAACAGTACTGGACCAGGATCAGATGGGTGGCTGAGATCTGCAGAGAGCAGGATATGATTTTTATGATGCAGGATGCGGCGCCTTTTCCCACAGGGCTGGCAGACGGATACCTGCAAAGAGAGGAGAACATGTCTCTCAACAAGCTGTATCTGGGAGAACGGCATTTGGATGTGCGAGGGCCGGTTGCGGACGGTACTTTTCTGATCTCACAGCTGATGGGGTCTGTCCGCAGTACGGATCAGGAGCATGGATTCGGCAAGGCAAGACCCTTTACCGGGGACAGGTTGTATGCAGTAGTCGCACTGCGACGCAGGGAAAGCGGCCTGGATATGGACACCGCAGTGGATTTGACGGAAGCGGTCAGGGAGGGACTGCTGCTTTGGGATGTTCCGGAAGGCATCTGGCGTATCTTCGTGATTTTTGAGACAAGAAACGATGGCGGAAGAATGTTTTATATGAATCTGCTGGATCCTGATTCCGTTGCCATGAACATTAAGGCAATCTATGAACCGCATTATGAGCATTTGAAGGATGCGGCGGGCAGCACCTGGCTGGGGTTCTTTTATGACGAGGCGGAGATAGGGAATCTGTGGCGGTATTGTACGCCGGTACTGCCGGGAGCGACCCGTAATGTGGAGGGGGAGAGCATGGCGCTTCCCTGGAGCAGACAGTTGGAACAGATGTGGCGGGATGAAATGGGAGAGGACTACCGCCTTGTGCTGCCATTGTTATGGAATCAGGACGAAGAACAGAGTGGAAATGTAAGGGCAAAGGCGGACAGGATGCAAAGAACAGGCGAGTATCACAGGATAAGATGCATCTTTATGGATCTGGTTTCGCGTTTGGTGCAGGAAACCTTCAACGGAGTAATGCATAAGTGGTGCAAAGAGCATGGTCTATGGTATATCGGGCATAGTCTCGAGGATGAGAATACGCACTGCAGTCTGGCTACTGGACCGGCTCATTTTTTCCGGATGCAGGCACACCAGGATGCGGCCGGCATTGACCTGATTGGCGGGCAGCTGATGCCGGGGAAGGATTTTCCTCAGGCATGGTATGGAAATACGGATGGAGACGGGGAATTTTATCACTATGGGATCGCCAAGCTGGCATCTTCCGCCGCGCATATTGACCCGCAGAAAAAGGGGCGCAGCTTCTGCGAAGTCTTCGCAGTATACGGGGCGATTGCCGGTTCCCGTCTGAGAAAGTACGTCTACGATCATTTATTGGTGAACGGTATCAACGAAATGATACCGGCGCCGCCCTTCATCCCTGGAGCGGAGGAAGCATGCAACCGGCGGGAGAATCTGTATGTCAACCGGATGTGCCATCTGCTGCACCGGACGAAGCCGGTCATTCGGGTGGCAATCCTGTATCATGCGGAAGCGGAATGGTATCAAGGACATTTCCAGCGGTTCCAGACACCTGGCGGCGAACTGGCAAGACATCAGATCAGTTACGATGTGATACCGTCGGACGTATTGGAAGAACTGCTGTCAGATGGAGGGCAGGAGAACGTTTCTTTGCAGAACGGCAGGCTTGTGGTCAACGGGAACTGCTATGAGGCGCTCGTGGTTCCGGCTTGTGATGCGGTTTCCGGTATATTTGTGGAGTTTCTGGCGTTGGCGAAAGAAACGGCTTTCCCGGTATTTTACTGTGATTATACGCCAAAAGTGACGGCGCAGACAGGAGAACGGATTCGGAATCTTTATGGAGAAGTTGTGCCATTGCACCGGATCGCAGATGAACTTGCCAGGACGATACGGCGGGATTTCTCTCTGCGTACTTACTGCCCTGATATCCGTTATGCGCATTTTACCGGAACAGAGGGCGATTTCTATTTTATTCTGAATGAGGGCAAAGGTGCGTGGTTTGAGATTGATCTGTATGTTGACCATGATGATTTCGGGCAGATTTATTTTGTGGATGTGATGCGGCGGACAATCCGGGAGATGTGTTCTGTGTGTAAGAGCGGAGAAGGCAGTGTCAGACTCTTCCTGGATGAGTGGCAGTCAGGGGTACTGTATGTGAAAAGGAAAAAGGATACCGTAGAGGAAACGGAGAATGTTGGAGCGATAGATTTGCCGATACAGAAAGCCCCCATATATGATCAAGTAGAAGAATTAAAGACTGTCTGGAATATAACACTGCAGGACGGAATGGCCTTTCGGTCAGAAAAGCTTATCAATATCAACGGAGCCGGAGTCGCGCCGCATTATGTCGGCAAAGTGATTTACGAGACAGAAGCAGACTGGTCTGTCGTTCCGGATGTATTGTATTTGGGAGCGGTGTATGAAATCTGTACGCTGTATCTGAACGGAAATTATGTGGATACGGTGCAGAATACGCCATACTGTTTTGCCGTCAGGGACTATGCGCTGCAGGGACAAAACAGAATCCGAATCGAGGTAAAGACGGGCATGGCCAGAGATACGGATCAGCCGGATACGGCGGCATTTGGCCGGAGCATGAGTGCGGATGTCTATAACACTCTGGAGCCAGGTGGGATGCTGGGGCCTGTCATGCTCTGTTATCAGAGAATATGAAGCGGCATCAGGAAAGGTGAATGTGAAAAGAAAGATCAATGGTTTGAGAGGAAGGAAAACGGAGATGGAAAAAGTAAATTTATATCATATTTATGAAAGGGAATTTGCCTATAAAGCGTGTACGGCAGTCCTGCCGGGCTGCTGCACCGTAACTGCAATGCGACGCGAAGAGATGACGGAATCGTCCGAAGCGGTTTACATAATTTCTGCCTTCCGGAAACGGGAAGGCATCTATGCGATCCGCATCATGCCGGAGCAGACGGGGAAATATCATTACCGGATCTGTCTGGAAGAAAGCGGAGAGGCAGAAGCGCTTACGGTGGAAGGAAAATTTACCTGCACGGCGCCTGGGGACGGATGTCATGGGAAAGTGCAGATGAAGGAGGATGGGTTTGTTTATGCGGACGGAACGCGATTTCTGCCTTTTGGTACAACCTGTTATGCCTGGACGCATCAGTCGGAGGAACTGCAGGAGCAGACGGTGAAGACACTTAAGGAAAGGTGCTTTAATAAATTGCGTATGCTATTATTTCCTAAATATATGCCCTATAACGAGGAAGACCCTGCTGTCTATCCCTTTGAGCAGGATGAGGACGGCAGCTGGGATGTGAACCGTATCGTACCGGCCTATTGGGATAATCTGGATCTGCGTCTTCGCCAGCTTGGGGAGCTCGGGATCGAGGCGGATCTGATCCTTTTTCATCCGTATGATAAATGGGGCTTCGCGCATCTGACACAGGAGGCATCTATGAGTTATGTGTCATACTGTATTGCCAGACTGGCCGCTTATCACAATGTCTGGTGGAGCCTTGCCAATGAATATGAGATGCTGATGGACAAGAAGACGGAAGACTGGGACGCTTATGGCTGTCTGCTGCAGAAGGAGGACCCCTACCGTCACCTGATCTCCATCCATCAGATCCTGCAGCTGTACCCGAAGAAAGCATGGATGACTCATTGCTCGATCCAGAGTGGCAATATTGATCTGGTACCTGTCTGGAAAAAGGAATATCAACTGCCGGTCTTGATCGACGAGTGCGGCTATGAGGGCACTCTGGAATACGGTTGGGGCAATCTGTCGGCTTTCGATATGGTGGACCGCTTCTGGTGGACCGTGACCAGAGGTGGGTATTGTACCCATGGCGAAACCTTCCACCGGGGGGATGCGGTACTCTGGTGGGGTAAGGGAGGCGTGCTGTACGGAGAGAGCGAGCCGAGGATCCGTTTCCTGAAGGAACTGTTGGAAAAGCTGCCGGGGTGCGGCAGGGCAAAAGTTCACGGACCGCATACGAACCCCAACGGGAAAAAGGGAGAAGAAATGACGGAGGCGGACAGACATTTCAACAAACTGATGGAAAGTACGCCTGTAGAGAATCTGATGGGGATCATGGCTGAGGTACATAAGGTGCTGTTCACGGACACCTGGCAGCTTCGTTATTACGGCCGGACCTGCCCCTGCTTTACGTGGCTGCAGCTGCCGGAGGATGGCCGATACCGCATCGAGATCATCGATGTGTGGGAGATGACGAGAGAGACGGTAATGCATGACGCTGTGGGCAGAACGAGAGTATCCCTGCCGGCGCATCCGGGGATGGCGGTTCTGGCAAGGAAGGAGGAATAGACAGATATCCCGGAGGAATCCTGTAATGAAAGATGGATTCGCTCCGGGTATTATGAAGAGAAAACTGTGTTAGAGAAGCTGCCTTACCTGTTCTTCTTCTATCTGATATTGTGCGGTAATCTGTTTGATGATCTTTGTTTCCGGTATCTTTAAATTGCGCAGGATACGCAGCGTCTTATGAATGGACTCTTGTTGCAGTTTATTGATGGCAGATTCCTGCTCTTTGAGCTTGCTTTGCTGTTGGTCGATAGTACCCTGCATGTCATCAATGGTCTCCTGCATGCCATCAATCGCGCTCTGCATTTCGTCCATCATGTATTTGGCGGTATTTCGATCGAGAATGGCCAGTTCCTCTGAAAACATTTCCATCACCCTCTCTGTGTTCAGGCAGATTGCATAGGCTTCTTCATAAATTTCCCGAAATTCCGGCAATGATGTAATCAGTGAGATGATCGCATCCGGATCATCGTTGGAAAACAGGGTCAGCCATGCATCTGATTTGTCATTGACACTTTTATTGTGCGGGGTTTTGCGAAAGATGTCAAGGGGAATAAACAGGTATTTTTGTAATAGTTCCAGGTTTAGTCCGGTGTCGGATTTTTGTTCGAAAAAATGATAATATTTGTCAGAGTATGAGTGAAATTCTCTTGGACTTTTTTCAAACAGAACGATCGTATAGACATTCTTTATGTCCCGGTAATTGAAATTATCTTTTTTCCTGCTTTTAACACGTTTATATTGCCGGAGCAGCAGAGTAGTAGGCGCTTCTCTCTCCGGGAAAAGCTTTTAGATAATAACCAATTAGGATGAAGCAAGCGCGGGATATTTTTCGTTTAGTCTTGATTGGGGCTCCATTATACGTCTCTCTAGTTATTCGTAATGGGAGATATGGAGAATAAGTATGTGCGGACAGATAGATTCGCTTAAAGTAAAGGTGCTTTCGATTGTTTTTTTTACCTGTGTGCCGGTGCT
>CANOCU010000032.1 GCA_947564645.1 uncultured Lachnospiraceae bacterium | reverse complement strand
TACTGCCAAACCTTCTTATCCAATCCGGCTTTCGCAAACTCTTCTCTTAAGATCGCGTCCGACTCCCTGACTGCTTCCAGTCTGTCCCTGGTGATCGCGCCCAGACATCTCACGCCGAGTCCCGGACCCGGGAACGGCTGTCTGTATACCATATCATGGGGAAGTCCCAGTTCCACACCGCACGCCCGCACTTCGTCCTTGAAAAGCTGCTTTAACGGTTCCACCAGTTCAAACTTCAGGTCCTCCGGCAGTCCTCCTACATTGTGGTGTGATTTTACCATCTTCGCCGTCTTAGTGCCGCTCTCGATGATATCCGGATAGATCGTGCCCTGTCCCAGGAAATCGATTCCTTCCAGTTTTCTTGCTTCTTCCTCAAACACGCGGATAAACTCTCCACCGATGATCTTCCGCTTCTGTTCCGGATCAGCCACATTTTCAAGCTTGCCAAGAAAACGCTCGGAAGCATCCACATAGATCAGATTTGCGTGAAGTTCGTCGCGGAACACCTTTACCACGCTCTCGGATTCGTTCTTGCGCATCAGACCGTGATTGACATGTACGCAGACAAGCTGCTGCCCGATCGCCTTGATCAGCATTGCCGCTACTACAGACGAATCCACACCGCCGGATAATGCAAGCAGCACTTTTTTATCACCCACCTGCTGTCTGATCAGCTCCACCTGGTCCTCAATAAAATTCTTCATATTCCAATTAGCTTCCGCCTTACATTCCCCGAAGATAAAGTCTTTCAGTGTCTCCTGATCCGGGAGATCGCTAAATCGTTTATCGCACTTTGACTGTGGATACGCTATGGAAAGCATGGGAATTCCCAGATCGTATAGTTCTGGTCTGACTTCCACTTCCTTCCCGTCAACAACACGGTTTTCCCCGCCGTTTAGGATAATGCCCTTCACATTTTTCAAAGCCTTCACTTCGTCTGCGGTGATATCATGCGGATGAATCTCGCTGTATACCCCCAGATCACGGATTTGCCTGGCGATCACGGTATTTTGCGTACTGCCCAAATCCAGAATTACGATCAGATCTTGTTTCATAGAAAACAGCCTCCTTGTCTTTCCTTTTGCCCTTATAATTGCTTCCGGTCCTGTTACATCATCCGCTTCATAAATCAAATTATTACTTTTTCTTTGATAAGTATTATATAGTAACCGACAACCTATGGTCAAGCAGTCAGCGTGCTATTCTCCCGGATCACCGTCAGGAACGTCATTACATAGTATTTAAAACTACCAAAAATAGTTTTTACAGTCCAAACAATTGCATTTCCCATTCAAACGTAGTATTCTATATATCAATATTACCCTCATATTGCCTTCACTGAATACAGGCACTTACAAAAGAATATCTGAAAGAAGCGAAAGGAATGGCTATAGACATGACAGAAACATTTCATATTATCAGCGACGGCTCCTGCGATCTGCCCACAGAGCTTGTACAGGAAAAGAATATCACTGTTGTCCCTTTTTATGTATCCTTCGATGACACGCATTATTATAAGGAAAATGTAGAGATCGGTATCCGGGACTTCTATCAACAGATGGTCGAGAGAAAAGGCGTATATCCCAAGTCTTCCATGCCTTCCATTCAGGATTACGAGGAAGCCTTCCTGCCCTTTGCCGAGGCGGGAACGCCAGTAATCTGTATCTGCATCACTACGAAATTCAGCGGTTCCATGCAGTCCGCCCTCAACGCGAAAACCCTGGTCCTGGAAAAATATCCGCAGGCGCAGATTGCTGTCATCGATGCCACCATCAATACCGTCCTGCAGGGGCAGTATGTTCTGGAGGCGGCATCTCTTCGGGATCACGGCGTCAGCTATCAGGACACCATAGCAAGACTGGAAGAGATCAAAAGCACCGGAAGGATCTTTTTTACCGTAGGAAATATGGAATACTTAAAACATGGTGGGCGCATCGGCAAGGTAGCCGCCCTGGCCGGCGGCGCACTGGACATCCGCCCCGTGATCACATTGAAGCAGGGCGAGATCTTCCCCTCCGGTATTGACAGGGGAAGAAAACGCACCGCCAGAAAAGCGCTGAACCTGCTGTTGGAATATCTGCAGGAAAGCAGCCTTGGAATCGAATGTTACAGCCTTGCAGTGGGTTACGGCTATGACCGCGAGGAAGGTCTTGCCTTCCGCGACCAGTCTCTGGCCGTCCTGCAGGAAAAGGGTTATACCATCACCGAGATGCCTGTATACCAGATCGGCGCTACCATCGGCGTGCATACCGGCCCTTATCCTTTAGGCTTCGGCGTCATCGAGCGCGCCATTCACGGATAACCTATAGTTAACGACATTATAAATTCGCTTCCGCCCCTGCAGGCTGCAGGTGCTTCCGCATATGGCTTCGGCAGGAGCCGGAAGCAAAGATCGCTACGCCACAAAAATGCACACACTGCGGGCACCAACCGTGACTTTGTTCTCCGGCAGTCTGCTCATACCCTGCTGCCCCGGTATATAATGCTGCAGGTATCTGCCACTGGTGTCCGCCGCCACATACCAGACCTTGCCGCCCTGCAGCGCGGGCAGCCAGAACTCCTGATCTTCCCAGAAGACGTTGACCGCCAGGCAGACGATATCGTCATGCCCGTTCCCCCGGTCGTCCACCTCAACCCTGCCGGCATAGATCACGCGCAGCACCTTCGTCTCGGCATCGACTCCCATCACCTGGATCTCCGGGAAGCCGCACCAGCTGTTGCCCGAGAATTTCCGCAGTACCGGATGGGCTTTACGGAAAGCCGCCATATATTTACAGAATTCGAAATGTGCTCTGTTTTTCTCCAGATCGTTCCAATTCAACCATGAGATTTCATTATCCTGACAGTAAGCATTGTTATTGCCAAACTGCGTATTCAGAAATTCATCCCCGGAAAAGAACATCGGCGTCCCACGGCTGCACATCAGCACCGCGAAAGCATTCATGGCCAGCCGTCTGCGCAGCGTAAGGACCCCTGTATCCTCCGTATCGCCTTCCGCGCCGCAGTTCCAGCTGCGATTGTCGCTGCATCCGTCCGTATTGCCCCAGCCATTGGCCTCATTGTGCTTTTCATTATAAGAATACAGATCCCAGAGCGTGAAACCGTCATGGCAGGTTAAGAAATTCACCGAAGCGTTGTTGCCCCGCCATTCCGGATTATAAATATCCCTGGAACCGGTGATGCGCCTTGCCGCCACCTCCCACATGCCGAAGTCACCCTTCAGGAAGTTACGCAGATCGTCCCGGTATCTGCCGTTCCATTCTGCCCAACGACTCCAGGACGGAAAGCTTCCCACCTGATACAGTCCGCCCGCATCCCATGCCTCGGCGATCAGCTTCACATTTCCCAGGATCGGATCAAAAGCAAGACTCTGCAGAAGCGGCGGTTTACTCATAGGCGAACCATCCTCGTTGCGCCCGAGAATCGTGGCAAGATCGAATCGGAATCCGTCTACATGATAGGCCGTAGTCCAATAGCGCAGACACTCCAGGATCATCTGATGCACGATAGGATGATTGCAGTTTAAAGTATTGCCGCAGCCACTGAAATTATAGTAATTCCCATCCGGCGTCAGCATATAGTAAATGTTGTTGTCGAATCCCTTGAAGGAGAAGCACGGTCCCCGCTCGTCTCCCTCCGCCGTGTGGTTAAATACCACATCCAGAATGCACTCGATACCATTTTCGTGAAGGGCGCTGATCAGCTCTTTTAACTCCGTCCCTTCCTTATTATATTCCACCTTCGCCGTATAACTGGTATTGGGCGCGAAGAAACAGACCGTGTTGTAGCCCCAGTAATTCATTACCGGTTTGCCGTCCACTATCCGGTAATCCCGCATCTCGTCAAACTCAAAGATCGGCATCAGTTCCACCGCATTGATCCCCAGTTCTTTCAAATAAGGGATCTTCTCTTTAAGCCCCGCAAAAGTACCCGGATGGGCGACGCCGGACGAGTCATGCTTCGTAAAACCTCTCACATGCATCTCATAAATGATCAGGTCTTCCATGGGGATCAGGGGTTGTCCCGAATCCTTCCAGTCGAAGTCATCCTTCACCACCCTGGCACGGTAAACGTCCCCTTCCATCTGCGGTATCCCCCACAGCCTCTGCCCTGCCACGGCCTTGGCATAGATATCGAGAAGCGTATTATCTTTGTTAAACAGAAGCCCTTCCTTCGGATCGTAGGGCCCGTCCATCCGGTAGGCATACTCGAAATCATGCACGTTCAGCCCGAACACGATCATGGAATACACCTTCCCGATCTTATAGTTCTCCGGAAACTTCAACACGGCATAGGGTTCCGCCTCCATCCGCTTGAACAAGAGCAGTTCACAGGACGTGGCGCCATAAGAATATACCGTGAAATTCACCCCGCAGGGAATCGCGGTGGCGCCGTTTACCTCGTACATACCGGGCCGCACTTCAAATCCGTTGATCACATCCATCGGTTCCATATGGATCCTGCTGATCGGAGCTTCAAGAAGACCTTTCGTTTCCATTCTACATTCCCCCTGTCGTTATTTTTCACAAATATTCTTTTCCATTTTATCAAAAATATGCCAATTTATCCAGATATTTCTTTACAAAAAACGTATTACAAGTCAATGCGTTATATTAGCCGGCCAAAGGCAGGGCCGCTCTCCCCGCTCATTAGGGGTCGGTTCCCCATCCTCTGTTTCGAAGCCAAGGTCGAAACCGTCATGAAAGGCAACACCCATCTCCTCAATTTTCCGGTTGCCGCCATTATACCATGCCATATAACCGGTTTCTGTCTCCATCACCTGCATTTTACAGATACAGTTATGATCCCACTCACCATCCGAACCTGCTATCACAGGATTGGATGGATGCCGCTGCCAGCCTGTAATTCCGTCTCTCGATCTGGCAAGTCCGTTACTGCCTCGCATATCCGCGTCATTTCCCAGATAAGACATATAGTACCAACCGTCTCGTTTCCATACAAACGGCGCGGAAACCTTTGCCATTTCCCAAAGGATAGTGCCATCCGGAACAAAAACAGGGTTTCCTGGATATTTGATCCAGTGAATACCGTCGTCGCTTGTTGCATAACCCAACGCATCGCATTCCGTACCCGCTGTCGCGCCGCCGGCATACCACATTTTAAATATCTTTTCCTCCTCATCATACATGACATTGGGCGTCCAGATCACCTGATTTTCCCAGGGGCGATCAGGTCTCAGCACCGGACTTGACAAGGGACGTTCCCAATGGATCCCATCGTCACTGACCGCATAGCCGATCGCGGCAGACAGCGCCGCACTCCAGATCATATGCCCGGTATACCACATATGATATTTCCCATCCCGTTTCAATACCGAAGGCCGGCTTACCTTATCCGCCTCCCACCAGGAATCCAGCACTCTTGTAAAAACACACTGTGGCAGCTCCCAACGGATTCCATCAAGACTTGTAGTATACATGATGGCTTTCGCCGGTCTCCACGAAAACCACATTTTGAAGATTTCGCCTTCTTTCCTAATATAGCTGTCATACATGGTACTTAGGGCCGGCTCCATCAAAGGATTTTTGTCCATCTTTCTCCATCCCGCCGCCGTTCCAGTCGGCAGCGGTCTATACCCCTTTCGCTTCATTCTTTTCCTCCTTTAATCCTGAACGGCATAAATGCCCATAAGCAGCTTATCTCTTACATGCAGGTTATTTTTCCACGTTCCGTCGTCCACACCGCGTTCGTCTTCGCCTGTATGGTCAAAGCCCAAATCAAAGCCCTTGTGACACGCGATGCCGATCTCTTCAAAGCGGGTACCGATTCCCTTATACCAGATTCTGTATCCGCTCCCAGTTCTCAGTACGCTCATCTTTCCCGCCCCACGCCAGTCCCAGAGTCCATCCGTTCCTGCAATCACCGGATTTGCCGGATTACGCTGCCAGTCAGTCATACCGTCCCTGGAGCGGGCGATTCCGATACCCGGAACACCGTCGCCATCTTCTCCGACATAGAACATGGTGTAGAAACCATTTTCCTTTGGACATACAAAACAGGAAAGAACCCTGGCGCTCTCCCAGTATTTCTCCTGGTCGGGTGTAAAGACCGGTTCGTCCAAAATACGTTCCCAATGAATACCATCCACGCTTTTTGCCGCTCCGATCACATGCGGTTCCGTGATCCTTCCGGCCGAATACCACATGAGAAAATACTCCCCCTCCCGCATCACATGAGGATACATCACGGCAATGCCTTCCCACCCGGCTCTGGGAACAAGTACCGGATTCTCACGCTTGTCCCAATGAATACCGTCCCTGCTGACTGCATAGCCGATGCAGCAGCGAGGCGCCGTGATCTCGGTCGGATATACCTGTCCCGTGTACCACATATGATAAATACCGTCTTTATGAATCACCGCAGGCTGACTGACCTCATGGATCTCCCATTCAGAATCGTATCGCGGTGTCAGCACAAGCCTCGGCATTTCCCAACGAATACCGTCCCTGCTTTCTGCATAAGCAATGCAGCGCACCGTCTTCCAGGTAAACCACATCTTATAGATGCCGTCCTCTCTGATCACATGACAGTCTGCACAATTACCAAGGGCGCCGCCCAATACCGGGCCACAGGCTCCCGGTTCCCAGCCCGCAGTCATCCCCCGCGGTCTCAACTTATATCCGCATTCCATGTTCCATACTCCTCTCATTTTCAAATAACCTGTCAGATTTCCACACCAGGAAGCCGCTTCTGTTCCCTGTACTGTCTGGGAGTACATCCCAGCTTATTCTTAAAAACCTTAATGAAATAGCCGCTGTCATGATAGCCGACCAGTTCCGCAATCTCGGTGACCTTAAACTCCGGACGCATTAACAGCTCTTCGGCTTTCCGGATTCTCAGATTACAAAGATATTCCTTGAAATTGATCCCTGTTTTTTTCTTGAAGCAAAGGGATAGATAATCCGGATCGATATAGAATTTCCCTGCGATGTCCTGCAGACTGATCTCCTGACAGTAATTTTCATTTACATACCGGATCACCCGCTCGATGCTGTCGGTATAGATATCATCGTTGTCATTCTCTGAAGGGGAAACAACAATCTGGCTGCCGTACTTTTTTATTCTGTTTCTCATTTCACTGTACAACGCCTTATGTTTCTTCCGCTCTTCGATTACCTTAAGCGCTCTTCGAAATACCCTCTCGATATCCTCTTCCCGCGTCGGCTTCAGCAAATAGTCAAAAGCCTGCTCCCGAATAGCCTCATGCACATATTCAAATTTTCTGTGTGCACTCAATAGAATGACCAGCACATCCGGCAGCACGGTTCTGATCTGTCTGAGAAGGGAAAGCCCGTCCGTATTTGGCATCACAACGTCGGTTATGATAATCTGCGGCTTCAGCTCGGCGCACAGTGCAAGGCACTCGTCGCCATCCGCCGCTTCTCCGACTACGGTAACGCCGGGCACACAGGTTTCTATAATATCCCTGATCAGTACACGCACCATGCTTTCGTCATCTGTGATCATTACCCTGACTGCCATACTGCTCCTCCTCTCCTAATCCGTGTCTTCCGGTTTTCCTGATCCGGCCCACCCGTTCTGTCTGTCTGCTATCGCTTCATAATGAACCGTGACCGTTACGACTGATCCCCGTTCCTTCCCGGGTTCTATCTTAACGCCAGATTTTGGTCCAAAGGAATACTTCAATCTCCTGGATATATTAGACAGTCCGATTCCCGTTCCGCTGACACAAACATACTCTTTCAGATTGCCGCCTCGTTCCAGGATATCATTGATCCGCCCGGCCTTCTCTTTCTCAATGCCGATTCCGTTATCGCGGATCATGATCACGAGACTGCCGTTTCGACAAAAAGCTTTTATCCATATCGCACTCTGTTCCCCCTTAAAACGAAACTTCACGCAGTTCTCAACGATCGGCTGCAACATAAAGCGAATCACCCCGGCCGCATATGCCTCCGGAGTTATCTCATAAAATTTATGGACGGCATTGCCTGATTCCTTCTCAATGATCATCAGATAGTTCTCCAGATTCTCCATTTCATCCTCTAGCGTTACCGCCTCACGAGGTTCCACCAGACTGTACTGCAGCATCAGAGACAACGACCGGACCGTCAGCGATATATCCTGCGCGCGATACTTTACAGCCATACCGCGCAGCCCATCCAGCACATTGAACAGAAAATGAGGATTGATCTGGGACAGAAGCGCCTCATATTCCACATTCAGTTTTTCCTTTTCCTGTCTGATATTTTGTTCATGGAGGCGCTCGATGCGATGGATCAGGCGGTTATAATTCTCAACCAACAGCGCGACGTCAACATTATCCGTCCGGATATCCAACAGCTCTTTGTGCTCCGGATACCCATTGATCTGCTCAATGATCTCATTGATCGGCGATGCGAGTGCCTTGCTGCGAAGATAAGCCAGAAACACCCATAAAACCGTAACAATAATGCCCGATATGCCAATCACAATAAACAAATCTTTAAAAAGAGTGATAAATAGTGAAAAATAATCCACGACCACGATCAGGCGCCAGTCTATGGCATCTACACCCTGGCTGATCACGATCTGGTTTTTCAGGATACTGACATCCGTTGCCGCATATCTTTCCTCACAAATGTGCGGAATATCTCCGTTTCCACGACTGTAGATCACGGTACCGTCATCGGCTATAATGTAGACTTGTTGGGATTCATGCAGATTGATCGAATCCAGAATCCTGCTAAAGACGCTGTATTTCAGGCTCACACAGAGTCCGAAGCTGATCTTTTGCGTTCCCATCTCATAAGCATACGTATAGAAATTTATCGTCTCAATCTCATTCCCGCTCTTATCCATGGCCAGGTCATAACACAGACCGCCGCTGTCTCTTTCCCGGTTTCGATCTATGCTTTCACAGATCGCCGACTTGTCATAATAATAATTTGCGGTCGTGTAGAAACCGCCGTTACGGTACATATAGATAAATATATTATCAATATCATCATTGGTATAAGTCACATTGTAGATGGAAGTAAGAAGATCCCGTCCGGAAAGCATCACCTTCTCGTCAAATTCCTCACTTTTATATACGGGAGAATCGCAGACCATACCAAATACCTGCCTTTGCGACAGAGACATCTTACCTAATACATTATCAATCTGGCTCTTTGTCTGCGACAGCACATTGTCACAGTAGGTAACATAATGATGACTTAAAAACAGATAGAAATTGGCAAGGCTGATGATAAAAACAACGATAACACCCATTGCAAACAGAATAAATGTACGAAAGATCAAATGTTGAAAAGACCTGTGATTTTTCATCCTCATCAATCTCATCCCTTCACTGCACCGCTGAGCATTCCGCGAACGATCTGCTCCTGGAAAATGATATACAGAACAAACAGCGGAACAATGGAGATCACAAGACCGGCCGTGATCGCTCCGTAGTCAGCCACATATTGCGATTTCAACATAAAAATAGAATAATTTAACGTATTCAGCTGTCGTTTGCTGATAAATACCATACTCAGTATCAGATCATTCCAGCAGCTAACGAATGCCAGCGTACCTGCCGTAGCCAGCGCCGGGCGGGACATCGGAAGCATGATCTGCCAGAATACGCGAAGTCTACTGCACCCATCGATTGTAGCCGCCTCCTCAAAATCCAGGGGGATCTGTCTCATAAAAGCCGAAATAATGAATATGGAAAAAGAGGTATTTAGCGCCACATAGATCAAGATCAAACTAAGCCGTGTACCGGTAAGTCCCATTTTATTTACCAAAACGTTCAGCGGGATGATGACTGAGTGAATCGGAAGCATCAGACCAAACGCGAAAAAGTGATACAAATGTTTTCCCAACCGTGACCTGGCGATCACATAAGACACCATGGATGTAATGAGCAGCACGATAACTACGGAAGTCGTGGTATAAAATATCGTATTCAGGAAGGAATAAGACATACCGGCCCCCTTCCATGCCGTGACATAGTTTCCAAACTGCCATTCATCAGGCAGCGCAAATGAATTACCATATATTTCACTGGTAGTCTTAAAAGAAGACAGCAGCACCCATCCAAACGGAAAGATCGTGGTAACTGCAAACAGTGACAAAACAATCATTTTTACATAAAATATCGGTCCATGTCTCATAGCCTATTCTGTCTATGCGCTGCCTTTCTCTACAAAGACAGCGCATCTTCTTCTCCTTTCACTCTGAAAATAAGGTTCGTAAGCCGCGTCAATGCCAATGCACTGATCACGATCATGACGGCGATGGCCGCCCCCTTACCCAGTTCCGAACTGGAAAAGGCCAGCTTATACATATACAGCGCAAGATTGGTAGACGCTACGCCTGGCCCTCCCCATGTCATGATGAAAGCATGTTCAAACCCCTTAAGACATCCGGTCACACAGAAAATAAAGCTTACTTCGAGAACCGGCCTGATCTGCGGCAGCACGATATGGACCGCAAGCTGAAAATTGTTGGCTCCGTCTATCATGGCGCTCTCCATGATCTCCTCGGAAATAGACTGCATACCCGCCAGGATCAGCACCATATGATAACCGATGTACTGCCACAGGCTGACGACCGTTACGGTATAAATGGAAATCCTGGGATTAGAAAGCCAGCTTAAGGCCAGACTGTTCAACCCCACACTGCGCAGCAGGGAATTGACCGGACCGATATCACTGTTAAGCAATACGGAGAACATCAGCCCGATCACCGTTGCCGAAATGATCGAAGGCAGAAAATAAGTAGCCCGGAAAAACCGAAATCCCTTTGTCAGCCTGAACAGCACAAAAGCAAGTATCGTTGCCAGTGGAATCTGTATGGCGACATTCATCAGTACCATGATCGCCGTATTACGGATTATGATCCAAAAATCAGAATAGGAAAACAGAAATCTATAATTTTCCAATCCAATAAAACGAATATCGCCCGCCCCCGTCCATTGCGTCAGGGACAGCCAGGCCACCAGTCCCAGCGGAACGATCAAAAAGACAATATACAAAAGTACCGAAGGAACTGAAAAAAAAGTAAAAAAAAGTATATCGCTATGTTTCCTCTTTCGTTTATCATGATCATTTTTCATGGCAGTTCGGCATCCTTTAGTTTGCTATGTATCATTCTTTATTATAGTTTCTGTCCAGTGAATCCTGGACTTTTGCTGCATATTCCTCTGCCGTAACAGCGCCGGACAGAAATTCATCCAGAAAACTTTGATAATCGGCCCAAACCGTATCATTGGGGATCGTAAGCATATGCAGCTGCGCGGACTTGGTGATATTGGGATGAGCCGCATAGTACGCATTCATTCTCTTAGACATCTCGACTGCATTTTCATCGCTGTATTCCAGATTTTTCGCAGGCTGCGTCCCCTTGGCTTCATAATATGCCTGGCACATTTCATCGCTGAAATAGAAATCGAGATAATCTATGATAGCCGCTCTTTTTTCTTCACTCTCTTCCCAACTGGCTTTATTGATGAACATAGCCTTGTTGCCCATGAAGATACCCATATCGCCCTGATCTGTTCTGGCTTTATCGCCTGTAACCTGCGGGTGATCTATGATCTCGGACCACGCAACGGCCTCTTCTGTCAGCGAACTCGCCATCGGTGTGAGCAGGTAGTACATGGCTGCTCGTCCTTCGTTATACAATGCGAGTGTAGGCCCCCAGTCACCATTTGTGATCGTATCGGAAGGAAAGCATCCTGCATCACGCATTTTTTCAACATATTGAAGCGCCTCGACAAACAGATCCGTCCTGATCACACCGGTAGTGGAAATGCTGTTCATTTCCTCTTCGGCGCCTTCATAGCGTCCATACAGATCATCCAGAGGAAAATGCAGAGGATTACCGCCTTTGCTGCCCATAGCCAGCGTAATGATACCGTTTGGCTGTAATACCTTGGCAATCCCAATGATATCATCATATGTCTTTGGATATTCAAGATCATACTGTGCAAAGATATCCTTATTGACAAGCCAGACCCCTGAAGAATGATCCATCGGAATGCCATAGGATACACCGTCATAATAGTAAAAATGTGACTCAATGAAGTCTTCTTTGGAAAGATTTTCGGAAGCGGCAAAGAACTCATCCGTGGGAAGGAACAGTCCTGCCTCCATCATGGAGCCGCTGTCTGAAGCCGAATTCCAGTATTCAACCAGATCAGGCGCATTATTGGCTGCAACATAGGTCTTCATGACAGTCTTAATATCATCGCCTGCAATCCCCTCATGTTCGATCACATAACGATTCGCCACGCCTGCCGCATATTCGTCGATCTTATCAAGGAAAGCAGCCATTTCTTCCGTCGTATCCGTATTCTGATCCAGCACGCGGATCGTAACGATTTCACCGGAAGTTTCTCCGGAACCGGAACTTTCGGAAGTGTAGGCCGAAGAAGACTCAGGTTGTTCGACGGTTGCAGCGTTTGTACTGCTCTGGCATCCCATAAACATCGGAACAAGGCAGCAGACCAAAAGGGCAGAAAATGCTCGCGTTATTTTTTTCATTTTGTTTCACCATACCTTTCTTAATTTTTACCGGTTAACCTTTATCATTATTTTAAGGGAAATATTTATCAGAATAAATAGAAAAAATCTGGGATTTATCGAAATTATCAGACAATATAGGGGACTATAACCAGTCCCCTCAAAATTTCCGATATGCTTACTCCAATTCCACCGTCGCCGGCGGTTTCCCCGTGCAGTCATACAGCACACGGTTCACGCCCTTCACTTCATTCACGATCCGGTTCGTCACCTTCCCCAACACCTCCCAGGGAATCTGCGCCGCCTCCGCGGTCATGAAGTCACTGGTCTCCACCGCTCGCAGCGCCACCGCATAGTCGTAGGTTCTCTCGTCCCCCATCACACCCACGGAACGCATATTGGTAAGCGCGGCGAAATACTGTCCAAGTCCCTTATCTACGCCTGCTTTGGCAATCTCCTCGCGGTAGATGTAGTCCGCCTCCTGCACCATTCTTACCTTCTCGGCCGTCACCTCGCCGATGATGCGGATGCCGAGTCCCGGTCCCGGGAAGGGCTGACGGAATACAAGATATTCCGGTATCCCAAGCTCCAATCCCGCCTTGCGCACCTCATCCTTGAAAAGCATCCTGAGCGGTTCTATGATCTCCTTGAAATCCACGTAATCCGGCAGGCCGCCCACATTATGATGGGATTTGATCACCGCCGACTTGCCAAGTCCCGACTCGATCACATCCGGATAGATCGTACCCTGCACAAGGAAATCCACCGCGCCGATCTTCTTCGCCTCTTCCTCGAACACCCGGATAAATTCCTCTCCGATGATCTTCCGCTTCCGCTCCGGCTCCGTCACCCCGGCCAGTTTCTCATAGAAACGTTCCTGCGCATTGACCCGGATAAAATTCAGGTCATAAGGCCCGTCCGGCCCGAATACGGCTTCCACCTCATCGCCCTCGTTTTTACGCAGCAGTCCGTGATCCACGAAGACACAGGTCAGCTGTTTGCCCACTGCCTTTGCCAGCATGACCGCCGCCACGGAGGAATCGACGCCTCCGGAGAGCGCGCACAGCACCTTACCCTTTCCGACTTTCGCGCGGATCGCCTGAATGGTCGTCTCCACGAAAGCGTCCATTTTCCAGTCACCGCTGCAGCCGCACAGATCGATCACGAAATTCCTCAGCATCATCATTCCCTCTGCCGTATGCATCACCTCCGGGTGGAACTGCACCGCATACAGCTTCTTCTCCGGCCATTCCATCCCGGCCACCGGACAGACCGGCGTATGGGCCGTCACCTGAAACTGCGCCGGCGCCTTCTCAATATAATCGGTGTGGCTCATCCAGCAGACCGTCTTCTTCGACACACCCGCAAAGAGAGACGCACTCCGGTCTACTTCCACTTCAGTCTTCCCATACTCGCTGACCGGCGCGGTTGTTACCTTCCCGCCCAGCAGATGTGCCATCGCCTGGGCGCCGTAGCAGATCCCCAGGATCGGAATCCCCAGCTCGAAGATACCCGGATCGCACAACACGGCTCCTTCTCCGTATACACTGTTGGGTCCACCGGTAAAAATGATCCCCTTCGGATCCATCTCCTTGATCTGATCCGGACTTAGATCATACGGATACACCTCGCAGTAAACATTGCATTCCCTGACCCGCCTTGCGATCAGCTGGTTATACTGCCCGCCAAAATCCAATACGATAACTTTTTCTCTGTTCATGTGCTTTCTCCGCTCTCCTTCTGTATGTCCTGTCAGCATATCAGTCCTATAAATCCATTCACGTTTTCATGCTATTTTCTGTCCCATTTTATCGCTTCCAATCCATTCTGTCAAAACATATTTCCTGCCGCCGCCCCTTTCGGCAGCCGTTCAGCTGTCCGCTTTCCTGCGGTATCCGTCCTGCTTCCGCAGCGCCTTTTCCCACTTACCACTGCCAAACCGCAGCCAGTAACAGATACCGCGGAACATCCAGTCTATCGTCATGGCAATCCAGATGCCGATCAGCCCCAGATGGAACACATTGCTGAAAAAGTACGCCGTGCCGATCCGGAACACCCACATGGACACGATGGAGATCGCCATCGTCCACATCACATCGCCCGCCGCCCGCAGGGTATTGGGCAGGGTAAAGGACGGCACCCAGGCAAACATACACATAAAAGCATGGAACCTGATGACCTGCACTGCCAGTTCCTCCGTCTCCGGCGTCAGATGATAGAGTAAAAGCATCACCCGGCACAAAACGATCATCAGCACCGATACTGCGATCATACACAGATTCGTCAGGCGCATCAGCTTTTTCGTATAGAATCTTGTCTGCTCGAAATCTCCCGCACCGATGCAGTAAGAAGCCACCGACAGCAGCGCCAGATTGATCGCCATTCCCGGCAGAATATTAAAGTTCGCGATCGTGCCACAGACCGCGTTGGCCGCAATGGCCGAAGTACCGAATGTGGATACCAGGCTTAAGAGCAGTATTTTCCCCAACTGAAAAAGGCTGTTCTCCAGGCCGTTGGGAACGCCGATATACAGGATCCTTTTGATCAGTCCGAGATTCATCCTTGCCGTCACCCGGCCCCTGAAATGGATCACTCTGTTTTCCTGGAACAGCATACAGAAGATCATCACCGCTGCCACCGTTCTTGATACCGTAGTGGAGATGGCTGCGCCCGCCACACCCATCTTGAAACCGTAGATCAGTGTCGCGTTGCCCACCAGATTCAGCAGATTCATCAACAGCGATATGTACATTGTGATCTTGGAATTGCCCATGGCCCGGAAAAGCGCCGCACAGCCGTTGTAAAGCGCCAGCGGACAGATAGACAGCCCCGTGATAATCAGATACGTAGTGGCACTGGACATAACGCCGGCCTCCACCTGCCCGAATATAGCCCGCAGGATCGACTTATGGGCGCCGAGCAGTACCACCGTGGTCACAGCCGAGGCATAGAGCAGGAAAAGGACCATCTGCCATGCAGACCGCCCCGCTTCTTCCTCCCTGCGCTGCCCTAAGGCATGTCCTGCCACCACGGCGCCGCCGGTGGCGAGTGCCGAGAACACCTGAATGACCAGGATGTTGATATTATCCACCAACGAGACACCCGACACCGCCGCCTCTCCCACGCCGGAGATCATAACAGTATCCAGCATACCGACCAGAATAGCCAGAAGCTGTTCCATGATCAATGGCAGGATCAGTTTCTTCAGATCCGCATTGCTGTATATTGTCCCCTGTGCTTCTTTCGCCTTCTCCTTCGTATGCATCATCCGTCAACGTCCTTAAATTAGATTTATAATGATTCCTAACCTATTCTATGCCCATCCGACCGCAATGTAAAGTGGAATCAGAAGTCTTTTTCACTTAACATACGTGCTGATGCAGATATTTTTCTCTCGTCGCCAGTCCGCCGCGGATATGTCTCTCCGACTTATTGACATCGAGTACTTTTCTCGCCTCTGCCGCCAGTGACGGGTTCAACTGTGCAAGACGGTCCGTTACGTCCTTATGTACCGTAGACTTTGAGATCCCAAATTCCTTCGCCGTCTGTCTCACCGTAGCATTATTCTCAATGATATAATTGGCAATCTGAATTGCACGCTCCTCAATATACTCTTTCAAAAGGAAACCCCTCAGAACACTTTTTTACATTGTATGAAGTGTTGTGAGGGGTTATGACAGCTTTATCCTTGCAGCTTTATAAAAAATGCTTTCCTGGATGGGTTGTCTGCATGTGTGCATGCACTTCATATTTGCACCGTACTTTTCATGGGAATTTGTGTCGAGAAGACATGGAGGTGCAAAAATGAAAGATCAATATCTGCACAGGTAAAAGCTGTTCTACAATGCATTCTTTTAACTTCTCAATTTCATTCATACGAAACAGCCGCCTTTCTTCTATCTTCATACAAAATCGCCACATACCATTATGATTTTATTATACCCGCAGTCCTTTCATTTCACAATCAAATATTTTGAAAAGGCATTTGGAAGTCCTATAGCAGCTCCTCCAAATGCCCTATTCTCCACTACTGTACAGCCCACACCAACCGCTCTTTTTTGTTGCTACCGTATGTACCATGGACTTCGAAATCCCAAATTCCTTCACCGTCTGTCTCACCGTAACATTATTCGGGGTGATATAATTGGCAATCCAAACCATTTTCAAGTTCATCAATAAACGCAAAATACTGTATTAAGCTTTTCAATCTGCCACGTTCAATATATAAATCAACATCACTATCATCGTTCGCCTCACCTCTGGCATAAGATCCAAATAAGCTCATTCGTCCAATTCCGTATGCTTTTGCAATGGGATTCTTCTTAATCTAATCACATCCCGAACTCAGCACACAACTTATCGAAACGTGCCTGTTCTTTTTCTTTGACAGGCTTCGACAAATCGTTCATGCAGTGATGGATGACATCCGCATCTTTCAGGACCTCGTCCATTGGGCTGTCCATCACCAGCTTATTATCGTGGTGATATATCGCAGAACAGATGATATCCGTCTCGTTCTCATCCGTCAGCTTCAGTTCTCTGAGAATACTCCCTGCAAGCTCCGCCCCTCTGTGTGCATATAAGACCCTGTCTTATATGCACACAGATCATGAAGCATTGCCGCCATCGAGGAAAGTTCCGCGTCAAGCCCCCGCTTCTTTGCGATCATCGCAGCTGCCAGAGATACGCCGTAAAGGTGTGCCACCGCACTGTTTCGTTTGCTGTCATCCTCCATCATATTTAATTCATGATCCACATATTTCCGAAGTTCTTTTAATCTGCTCATCTGATCCTCCCTGGTATAATCCCATGTCTGCATAAATTGCTTATCTCCAACTATTCCTGCTATAGTTTACGACATTAGAAATTTCGTTTACTATACTTCTTTAATTTCAGCAATCCTTCCACGATCTCCAGTGTTTCCGTAACCGTTCTGTTATCATCACGCAGCAAAACCGGAAAACCCGAGTAGTGTTTCGATCGAAATATTGGTATCCACAAAAATCCTGCGCTTCTGCTTCTTTAATCTCTCCAGTATCTTAAGTTCCGGCGCTTCACACTCTTTGGCAACACCGTCTAGCCATGTCTCATACTCATCTTTGCTCTTTCCATTTGCAAAGTTTCTTCCGGAAAATGATACCCCGGAGCAATCAATCTCACGATACTCTTCTGCAATTATACCCCATCCATTTGTATTGCGCAATCAGTCATCCGCCCAAAAACCCTACTTCTTCCGTTCACCCTTATTTATCTCCAATACAGGCCAAAGTCCCCTACTTCGCCCGAAATCCGTCCTCGATACGATCCCCGATCAGCGTGCTTCTCTCCAGCATCGCTTTATAGCAGGTCCCCGGAAAGACATGATAGCTGTTGATCTCCTCCCCCGTGGAAAAGTAGATCCGGTTCCCATTGATCTCGCAGCTGTCCATATTGCCCCGGTCATAGTCCTTCTGCACGATATAATAAGGCTCCCTTAGATTCTGTTTGACAAAAACACCGACCTCCGTCACGTACTGGTCCCAATAGGGGCTCAGTGACACCAGGATGCAGAACACCAGACTCCCTGCCACGATACTGCACAGTCCCTGCTTTCGTTCACTCAGATACTCTCCCACGGCAAGCATGACCACCGCAATCAGGAACGCAAGTCCATAACGGATAAAAGGCGCCACAAAAAACCATACAAGGACATTCCCCCATACGGCCAGATGGAGTACGATAAGCTGCGGCCGGAGCTTCTGCTTTCTGTGCAGCCGCATCCCCGTCATCAGAAGCTGCAGCGCCGCTCCCAGCAAAACCCCGCCGAGAAACATCTTCTCATAGCGAAACTGGTGCTCCCACCAGACCGGCAGCCACCGGTACAGCGGCCAATCCACCTTCTCCACATCATACAGACATCGTCCCCAGACCTTGATCTGGTCGGCGTCATGCACCAGATATTCCACCGGAATCTTCCACGGCGCATGGAACAGATCGATCTTTTCAAAAGGATAGAGCAGCCATCCCGAGAGCAGATAATTCCGCACCAGAAAAGGGCACAAGACCATGCATCCACAAAAAAGCCAGATACCGCCCTGCTTCCACTTCTTCTCCCGCACCAGGCGCCAGGCCGGATAGAGGCCGATCAGGACAAGCAGGCAGGAGGAAAATTTCAGGGTAGCCGCAAAGACCGCCGCCACCGTGAGCAGGCAGCAGACCGTAAGGTCCGAGCCTTTCCCGAAATAATTCTCACACCACGCTGTAACGATAAACAGCGCAAAAAACATCGTCGCATAATCCGTGGCCGGCGACATGCTGCGCGTCACATTCACCAGGATATAGAGCAGGATTCCGATCCGCAGCATATCCGTGATATGCTCTCTGTGCCGTCCAAACTCCCGCAATCCGTGAAAAGCATACAGTCCCATCACCACTTCCAGGAAACCGGTGGTCGTGTGCAGAGAACTTCCAAGCAGCCATTTCAGGCTGAATATGGCTGCAAATGCCAGATAGGAACTGTTGTAGGCATAATGCAGCTGCAGATTACCGATGCCCTTCACCAGGCCGTACTCCTCATAAATCCGGATCGCCGCCGCATGATAGATATTCGTGTCGGTGTGAAACTCTCCCCTGGAGGTGAAAAAGGCGATCAGCAGCACAAAGCAGCAATAGAAGAAGCCTTCCCAGGAGCAAAGCACCGGGCGGTAAGTCTGCCAGAGCCGCCAGACCGTACTGCGATTACAGTATCCGCTCACAAGCGCCGCCGCCACAAGACCCACATGCGCCCACATGCCGATCTTTGCAAAAAGACTGAAAAATTCCACATAGACGGTAATTCCGATGATGCCCGCCACAAGATAGTAAACCATGGAAAACCGTTTATTCTGCGCAAAGCCCAACACCCCGGTCCCGATCAAAATGCAGATCAGAAACATATAAATCCAGCTTAAAATGATCACTGCCACTCGAATCGCCCCTTTTTCTCCTGCAATTAATTATTCCTAGATTCTGTCATTGGAAGGATTCTTATTCCAAAATAACATGTAAACCTTACAGAAACATTACGGCAACATTACAGTTTTGTAATTTCACCGCCAAAGACATCAAAAAAAGTGCAGGCTCCGAATCACTCCGAAGTTCTGCACTTTTGTTGCCTATCTTTAATTAAAGGTTATACGATCCGTCTGACCGTGATGATATTCCGGTATGTCGCCGACGTGATCTTGATTCCCGACCGCTCCGTACTGGCGTGAACGATCTGTCCGTTACCGATATAGATACCCACATGCCCGCCATAGTAAATGATGTCACCGGGCTGAGCCTCCGAATAAGATACTCCCCTTCCCGCTCCCGACTGGGCATAAGAACTTCTCGGCAGAGAATAGCCGAAATTCTTATAGACCGCGAGTACGAATCCGGAACAGTCTGCCCCGTTGGTCAGGCTGGTGCCGCCTGCCACATAGGGATATCCGATATACTGGCAGGCAAATCTCGCGATCTCCTGCCCTTTTCCGCCGCCCGAAGACACGGGATTGCTCGACGGTGCATTCGATCCACTGTTGCCCGAATTACCCGAATTGTCAGAGTGATCAGAACGTTCGTCATCAGAAGCACCGCCCTGC
Source organism: uncultured Lachnospiraceae bacterium (assembly GCA_947564645.1). Classification (GTDB taxonomy): domain Bacteria; phylum Bacillota; class Clostridia; order Lachnospirales; family Lachnospiraceae; genus UBA3282. The sequence continues at coordinate 19,043 of CANOCU010000032.1, read as the reverse complement.
TGAACATCTGCCGCGTTTGCCGCTTCCTCCGCCTTCCGGCGTTCCTCCTCTTCCTTCCGCTTTCTTTCTTCTTCCTCCTTACGTCTGCGCTCCTCTTCCTCTCTGCGCTTGCGCTCTTCTTCCTCCAGTTTCCGGATCTGCGCCGTTTCCTGCTTGATCTTGGCCGTGTAGGCGGCTGCCTCCCTCTTTGCCTTAGACAGCACCACACTGTAATTCTCATACTCCTGCTTTTTCTGTTCCAATACTTCGTTCACGTAGGCCTGCTGTTCCTCCATCTCCGTCTTGGAGGTCACAAGCTCGGATTTCTCTTCTTCCAACTGATCCTGCAGCAATGCCACCTGCTGTACCGTGGCTTCATACTGCTCAAGGAGCGTCCGGTCATACTCATACAGCTCTTCGATATAGTGGGCCTTATTCATCATATCGCTCATGCTCTGGGCACCCAAGAACAGCTGCAGATAGGACTGGTCTCCCTTCTCATACATAAATTTGATGCGGATCTTCATGGATTCGTACTGCTCGTCCTTCGTCGCCACAGCCTCGTCGTAGGCAACCTGCGTGTTGGCGATATCCTGCTCCTTCTCCTCGATCGCCTCCTGAATCAGATTGATATCCGTCAGAAGCGCCACCATCTCCGCATCCAGGTCGCTGATCTCTTCTTCCACGCCCTCCTGCGCATCCTGATAGCCTGCGATCTGCTGGTTTACACTGTTAAGCTGGGATTGATTTCTCTTAATGTCCTCCTGCAGTCCCGAAATCGTGGTCGCCAATACCGGCTCCGCCGCCAACAGAAACAGCACGAAGGACATCGCCACACAGAAAATCCGTGTCCCTCTTCTCTTCATCTTCCAGTACCCTTTCAATCCGCACTACTCCATATCTTCTTACAGTTCACAGTTATTCACGGTTCTCGGGAACGGCACCACGTCTCTGATATTCCCCATACCTGTCAGATACATCACGCATCTCTCGAAGCCGAGTCCGAAGCCCGCATGACGTACAGAGCCGTATTTCCGAAGATCCAGATAGAACTGATAATCTTCCTTGTGCAGTCCAAGCTCTTCCATCCGCCTCGTAAGCAGCTCCAGATCGTCCTCTCTCTGGCTGCCGCCGATGATCTCCCCGATCCCCGGCACCAGGCAGTCCATAGCCGCCACGGTCTTGCCGTCCTCGTTGAGCTTCATATAGAAAGCCTTGATCTCCTTCGGATAATCCGTCACGAACACAGGACGCTTGAACTCCTGCTCCGTCAGATATCTCTCATGCTCCGTCTGCAGATCGCAGCCCCAGCTTACCTTATACTCAAACGCATCGTTGTGTTTCTCCAGGATCCCGATCGCATCCGTATAGGTCACATGAGCAAAATCGGAATGCAGCACATGATTTAAACGCTCAATCAGTCCCTTGTCCACAAACTGGTTGAAGAAATTCATCTCTTCCGGTGCATTCTCCAACACATAGCGGATGATATGCTTTAACATCGCTTCCGCCAGCATCATATCGTCTGTCAGATCCGCGAACGCGATCTCCGGCTCGATCATCCAGAACTCCGCCGCATGTCTCGTCGTGTTGGAATTTTCGGCACGGAAAGTCGGTCCGAAGGTATAGACATTCTTAAATGCAAAAGCATAAGTCTCCACATTCAGCTGTCCGCTGACCGTCAGATTGGTCTCTTTGCCGAAGAAATCCTGGCTGTAATCCACCTTGCCGTCCTCCGTCAGGGGCAGGTTGTTCAGATCCAGCGTCGTCACCTGGAACATCTCACCGGCTCCCTCACAGTCGCTGCCCGTGATGATCGGCGTATGCACATACACAAACCCTCTTTCCTGGAAAAAGGTGTGGATCGCATAAGCGATCAGGGACCGCACCCGGAACACGGCCTGGAACGTATTCGTCCGCGGACGCAGATGGGAGATCGTCCGCAGATATTCGAAGCTGTGCCGCTTCTTCTGCAGCGGATAATCTGCCGTGGATATGCCCTCTACCAGAATCTCTTCCGCCTGCATCTCGAATGCCTGCTTGGCCTGCGGTGTCGCCACGATCTTACCTCTGGCTACGATTGCCGATCCCACATTCAGTCTGGAGATCGCCTCGAAATTAGCCAGCGTATCGTTATACACCACCTGCAGCGGCTCGAAAAATGTCCCGTCATTTAACACAATAAACCCGAATGTCTTGGAATCCCGGATACTTCTCACCCAGCCGCCGACTGTCACTTCCTTCTCGATATAACTGCTGCTGTTGCGATGCAGCTCCTTAATGTCTGTCAGATTCATACTGCTCATGTCCTCTTCTCTCCTTTTCATTCATTCTCTGCAGATATCGCCTCGATCTTACCGTTTGCTTTCAGAAAATACACAACCTTATCTTTCATGATCTGTTCCCGCAGAAGTTCGATATCCGTAATCTTACGGTACTCCTCTTCCGATTCATAGTGATACATTTCCACCAAGTGGTCTATCTCTGCCTGTAGCTCTTCCTCTGTAGGATTCAACCCTTCCGCATCGGCAATAGCCTGACACATGACATACTGCTGCGCAAGCTCAAGCCCGTCTTCCTCGAACTTCGCCCTGTAAGCCTCCTCGTCCATATCGAAATAAGCCTTCATGTATTCTGCCAGTGTCATTTTCTCCACGGATGCCATCGCGTTCATGGCATCCCTAACATTTTTCTGAAAACGTTCCACCATCCTGGCAGGCAGTTCCTTGAACGTACAATTTGCCATAACAGCGGTAAGCAGAGTCGATTCGATGCTGACGTCATAGGACTTCACCGCACTCTGATAGAAAAAGTCATACAAGGCATCTCTTAACTCTTTCTCATTACTGCAGCCTTCCATATTTAAAGACTGTACAAACTCATCAGTCAGTTCCGGTAACGTCTGTACGCTGATGCTGTTCACCTTCACCTCGAACACCACCGGCACCCCGGAGAGATCGGGATTGGCGAGATAGGGATCCGGAAAGGACAGATTTAAGGTTACAGTCTCCCCGGTCTTTGCACCGATCAGTCCTTCCTCAAAGCCTTCAATAAACTGATGAGAACCGATCGTCAGAATGTCGCCTGTTGCCGAACCACCCTCAAAAGCCTCCCCGTCAATATATCCCGTGTAATCCAAATTGACGGTATCCCCGTCTTCCACGGTTCTTCCCGTCACTTCCTCCGACGTTGCATTAGGCGATTGAATATACATTTGTATATACATATCCACAACACCGTCTTCCACAACCGGTTCCGCCGCCGAAGCCTCAATGCCGATATAATTTCCCAGTGTCACATACTTTTCTGCTTTGATGTCTTTCAGATATTCTTTATTCCCACATGCAGTCAGCAACATGGCAGCGGCCAGCGCTGCTGCCAGTGCTCCCACTCCTTTTTTTCTCATAATATCCTCCATTTCTGTCAAACAGTATCCTTCTCCCCCTGACATCATTTAAATAATATATCACAAATCCCTGTTTCTTAAAAGAGGTTCTTTGGAATCCTCTCAAATTCCTTGCTTAAAGCAACGATCAATGTTAAAATATTTTTTACAGGAAAAAAACGGAGGATAGTTTTATGAACACATTGACAATCGTGTTATTAGTCATTCTGGCAATTCTGATCATCGCCGTAGTCGTGCTTTATTTTCTCGGTAAGAAAGCACAGAAAAAGCAGGACGAGCAGCAGGCCCAGATCGAGGCCATGAAACAGACAGTCTCCATGCTGATCATCGACAAGAAACGCATGAAACTGAAAGACGCCGGTCTTCCCCAGGCGGTGTTGGAACAGACTCCCAAATGGCTTCGCGGCTCCAAGCTTCCCATTGTCAAGGCTAAAGTCGGTCCGCAGATCATGTCCCTGATCAGCGAGGAGAAGATCTTCGATTCCATACCGGTCAAGAAGGAAGTGAAGGCTGTAGTCAGCGGTATCTACATCACCGATGTCAGGGGACTGCACGGCAAACCGGTCGTAGTCGAGAAGAAAAAGAAAAGCAAGTTCAAGCAGCTTGTGGAACGTGCGCAGGAGAAGGCCGGTGCGAAACCGGTAAAATAGTAAGATTCGAGACCATTCCAGGGTGCATAGCAGTATACTAGGAATCCAGTGAGAAGCTGCTGCTCTCCTTAGACGCGATATTGACCGTGATATGGCAGTCGGCGAGAAATTCATAGTTGATATCAAGGGCATAATCCACATCTACTATTATTTTGTTCTCGTTTTCATCTATCTGAATCTTTTTTGTATCAATACCGATAAGAATCTGTCCAAAAGGCGTGTTATAGTTGGTCAGATTCTTTTTATTTTCCTGAAAAACCATATGTACATTGACAAGACCGCTGCGGGACAGCTCCAACATATGCTCACCGAATTTCAGCCGGTTCTTCGTCGCCTGTGTAAAGCCTTCCACCATCTCTTCGTAGATCACGTAATGCTTGCCATTTCTCTTGTAATAATCGCCCACCAGAACCGTCTCGATCTGATCGGCGTCCTCTTCCCGCTGATCAAACTGCAGTCCCTTCAACGTGAGTAAAACTTCCTTCGTCATATGACATTCCTCTCCTGCCTGATCGTCCATTGCCTTCTGTTTCTCACTGCGCTTCCAGTCCTCTGTACCCTCTGATCTTCACGAAATAGCTGGTGACCAGAATCACATCCGCCCCGATCCACGCCAGAATCTCCGCGAAGAAGATCCCTGTCTGTCCCACAAGCAGCGGCAAAAGCAGAGCACTCAGCGTCCGCATGACAAATTCCGCCACACCGGACAGCATGGGAAGTACCGTGTTCCCCATACCCTGGATGGATGACCGCAGCACATGCAGAAGATACAGAATCGGCAGGCAGATACTCATGATCGCCAGATAGTAGTAGGCGATCGACATAGTCATCTCATATTCCTCGGGCGTGCCGGAGATAAACAGGCTTAAAATATATTTACCGCCAAACAGCATCACAACGGCTATACCCACCGCCGTCAGCGTTCCGATGATCACGGCAGAGCGCACGCCCTGTTTGATCCGCCTGATCTGCCCGGCTCCCAGATTCTGCCCCACATAAGTGACCATGGCATAGCCGTAGGATGTGGCTGCGATCTCAAGCAGGCCGTACAGTTTGTTGGTTGCGGTAAAGCCCGCAATGAAGATAACGCCGAATCCGTTTACCACCGACTGTACGATCATGCCGCCCACCGCGATGATCCCGTTCTGAAAAGCCATCGGCGATCCGAGGATGAGCAGCTTCCCCGTCATCCCCTGATGAAACCGAAAATCGTCCCGTCTAAAAGACAGGATCTCTATCTTCCGAATATGACAGATACAGAAAACAGCCGACACAAACTGCGCGATCAGCGTCGCCGCTGCCGCCCCTGCTATCCCGAAATCCAACACCAGTACAAACAGGATGTCCAACGCAATATTCGTAAAGGAAGCCACGATCATGGCATTCAGCGGCGTCTTGCCGTCGCCCAACGCACGCAGGATGCAGGCCAGCAGATTGTACAGCATGACAACCGGAATGCCCGCGAACATGATCCGCAGATACAAGGATGCATTCCCCATAATATCCGCCGGCGTCTGCAGGGCATGAAGCACCGGCATGATCAGCAGCTGTCCGATCAGAGTCAGCGCCACCATGAAAAGAAGCGACAGACAAGCCGCATTGCCGATCGTCCTGCGCAGCATGTCCTCCCGCTTCGCCCCAAACTCCTGCGCCATCATAATGCCGAAGCCCTGGGTCAGTCCCTGTATGATCCCCAACATCATCCAGTTCAGCCAGTCGGCCGCTCCCAGAGCCGCAAGGGCCTGGACTCCAAGCCCTTTGCCGACCACCATCGTATCCACGACCGTGTACAGCTGTTGGAAAATATTCCCCGCCATCAGGGACAAAGCAAATGACAGGATCAGCGAGGTGGGCCTGCCTTCTGTCATTTTCTTGATATGTGTGCTCATATTCTCACCGTTTTGCAGATGCCTGGCTGTCATGCACAGGCGCCTGCTCTTCTTTTCGTATTGTTGTATCGGTAAGGATCAAAATTCCTCTATATTGATAACCTTCGCAGATAATATGCCATAAGTCAAGATGGAATTGGCAAACTTCTGAAATTTATCTGCCGCATCACTGACAAAGAAACGGTACAGTTCCGTTCCCAGACCCGGTCTGTGTCCGCTCTCCAGTCCCTTTTCCCGCAGAAGCTGCTTCAGCTCATGCGCCGTCTCATAAGCGGGATTGACCAGCGTCACCTCCGGCCCCATGATCCTGCCCACCGTGGAGCGGATCATCGGATAATGAGTACAGCCCAGGATCAACGTGTCAATGCCTACATCGATCAGCTCCGTCAGATATCTCCCTGCGATCTCGTCCGTCACCGGATCTTCCCACAGCCCTTCTTCCACTAACGGCACAAAAAGGGGACAGGCCTTGCCAAGCACCGCCGCGTCCGGATGATGCTCTTTTATGTATCTGTTATAAATGCCGCTGCCGATAGTAGCCTCCGTAGCGATCACCCCGATCTTATCGTTCTTCGTCGCATCAATGGCCGCCCTGGCCCCAGATTTGATCACACCGATGATCGGAACATCCACTTCCTTCTCCAACACCTCAAGCGCATAAGCGCTTGCCGAGTTGCAGGCAACCACAATGGCTTTCACCTGCTGCGTCTGCAGGAAGCGTACGATCTGTCTGGAAAATTTGATGATCGTCTCCCGCGACTTGTTCCCGTAGGGCACCCGTGCCGTATCCCCGAAATACACGATCCGCTCGTTGGGCAGCTGCCGCATGATCTCCCTCGCCACGGTCAGGCCTCCCACGCCCGAATCAAATACCCCCACGGGCCTGTTGCACAACGCTTCCTGTTCCCTTTCACACATCTTATCTCAACCTCCGCGCCGGAACCAGTTTCTCTCTTCCAGCCATTCCAACAATCTGCTGCCGATAACGATCTCGTCTCCCGCAGCATCCATGATCTCCCTGTAATCAGCCTCCTCGACCGACCTTATCCCGCCGTCTGTCACGATCACCTGCTGCAGCGTATCCTCCGTAAAGCAAAGCTCCGGATACAGGATCCCCCACCACGCAAGTGCAAAGACAAGAAGCAGGGCCGTTCTCAGCCGCACATTCCGATATGCTCTCCGGACTATCCTGCCAATATCGTCACGCTTTATTCCCTTTTCCATATCCTGATCCGATCGCTCGGTCTTCTTATATCCCGCCCACATAAGTTCACACTCCCATCCGCCGCCCTGCGCGGCTGTCATCCGTTATGTCGTTTCCCATAACTGCTATAAGGAGTGTAACCGTTTCTTCTGTTCCTATTCTGTTCTTGTTCTGTTTTTATACTATTCCCGGACCTTATCCCTATCCGCCCACGCTTCGTTCCTTATGACCGGCAGCTCCGGCCTATGCGCTCCTTCTCGTCTGCTGCTTCTGCTAACTGCGCTTCTTCTTCACCGTATGCTCCTGCTCCAGACGGATCTGCCTGATCACGGACTTCTCCTGGTTATCGATGTGGAGCTTCGCCGCCTCGGCTGCCCCTGCCTTGTCCTGTCCGATAATGCTCTCATATATCATCTTATGCTCATTGACCAGATTATCATGCCCGCTCTCATCCTTGATATATTCAAAGCGGTACCGGTACATCTGCTCCGACAGATTATTGATCAGCTGGATCAGCCGTGCATTGCCGGTCGCCTGCACGATAATATCGTGAAAAGCCACATCCGCTGCGGCGATCGTCGTCGCATCCCCCGTCACCGTCGCACGCTCGAAGGCACCACATGCCTGTCTGAGATTCTCCTTCCCCTCATCACTGATCCTGTCACATGCTAACTCCGCACAGAGAGCATCGAGCGCCCGCCGCACTTCCAACACATCTTTCAGGCTTTTCTCCGTGATCTGAGCCACCTCTGCGCCACGACGCGGGATCATGATCACCAGTCCTTCCAGTTCCAGCTTGCGGATCGCCTCCCTGATTGGCGTCCTGCTGACTCCCAGCCTGTTGGCCAGATGAATCTCCATCAGCCGTTCTCCCGGCTTCAGTTCCCCGGTCAGGATCGCCTTACGCAGCGTATTGAACACGACATCCCGCAGGGGAAGAAATTCATTCATCACCATCTCAAACTCAGCTCCCATATCCGTCCCCCTTCCTAATAAAAGGTTGTCACAAATATCTGCTTCGCCAGCTGCCCGCGCTCCACTGCTTCCGCCGCCTGCCTGGCCGTCTCCTCTTCCCTGAAAATACCAAATACCGTCGGCCCGCTGCCGCTCATCAGCGCATTCTCGGCCCCCTGCTCCCTAAGCAGTTCCTTGATCCGTTCGATCACCGGGTACTCCCTTACCGTGACTGTTTCAAGCACATTCCCAAGCCGGTCAGTAATCCCTCCCAGATCCTGTCTGCGCAGCGCGGCGGTCATACCGTCTATATCCGGATGCCAGGTCAGCCGGTCAGCGTGCAGATTTCCATAGACAAAGGCCGTGGATACATTGATATCCGGCTTGGCGATCACCAGATACGCCTCAGGCGGTGCGGGCAGCGGCGTCAGGATCTCCCCGATTCCCTCGGACAACATGGTGCCGCCCACGATACAGTAGGGAATATCCGCTCCCAGCTTCACCCCCAGCGCCTGCAGTTCCGGTATGGAATATCCCATCCCGAACAATTCATTCAATCCCCGCAACACCGCGGCGGCATCGGCGCTTCCGCCTGCCATTCCGGCGGCAATGGGGATTTTCTTCGTCAGCGTGATCTCCACACCCTCCTGAATATCCTTTTCCTGAAAAAGCAGCTTTGCCGCCTTACAGATCAGATTGTCTCCGTCAAGCGGCAGCTCGCTGTTATCCGTCCGCAGTTCGATACCCGGCTGCTTCCTCTTCTCCAACACAAGTTCATCGTAAATGTCCACCGTCTGCATGATCATTTTCACTTCATGATAGCCGTCCGCTCTGCGCCGCAGAACATCCAGTCCGATATTGATCTTCGCGTATGCCTTCTGTGTGGTTTTTTCCATAGTATGGGCCTCTGCCTTTCGCAAAATTGCATTTTGTATACAAAGATTGTACTTAATTATATACAATAAGCGCATGGTTCGTCAAGGTGCATCGTTTTCCTTTATCCACATCCTCGCCGAAAGCTGTTTTTGAATGGACCGGATGAGTTACAGTCCGCAGCCAGTTTGGTCATAAACTGTAACAGGCCTGCATGTCATAAACGTCCCTTTTTCTGTCATAAAAAGCAGGTGAAAAGTAAAGATTTCTCTGTCAGCTCCTAATTTTTCCAAAGGGATGGTACGATATATTAGGTAGAAGCGGCGGTTTGCCGCCGTACAGGAAACAGAACCATATCATCAAATATCAAATATGATTCCAAGGAGGGATACCAATGAGCGTAAATGGAGTTACAAGCGGCGCTGCGAATGCCTATGATGTCTATACGGCTAATCAGACTGCTGCGAAAACAGCCGAAGAGACCAATTCTAAGGGTAATGCTTCCGATGAGAAGGATAACGGCGTTGTCTATGAGCCTTCGAAAGAGACATCCAAAGATACGGTTACGAAGACCTATACGCAAAACACCAATCTGGTAAACAAGATGAAGGCGGATGCTGAGGCACATGCTAAACAGTTACAGAGTATCGTAGAGAAGCTGATGAGTCAGCAGGGCGATACCTTTAACAAAGCAAACGGCATCTGGTCCGTTCTGGCCAGCGGCAATCTCAAGGTGGATGCTGCTACCCAGGCACAGGCACAGAAGGACATTGCCGAGGACGGTTACTGGGGCGTAGAGCAGACTTCCGACCGGATCATCGATTTCGCCAATGCACTTACGGGCGGCGATCCGAGCAAGATCGAAGAGATGCGGGAAGCTTTCAAGAAGGGCTACAAGCAGGCGGAAGAGACCTGGGGCGGCAAGCTGCCGGATATCTCCCAGAGAACCTACGACGCTGTCATGGAGAAGTTCGACAAGATGGCGGAAGAAGCAGGCATGACCGTAACGAACTAAATATTTGGAACAACAGCTATCTGACAGGAAAGCCATGGAAAGACATGGCTTTCTTTTTTTCTTCTCTCTTCCCGTTTACCATATCTAAAAAAACATGTACCGAATCAATAATTTGGTACGTAGCTCTTATGCCGTCCATATGGTAAAGTGTTTTTACAATGCAAATTGTAAAATGGATCATTTACTATCTATAGTAAACGAAATTTTTAATGTCGTTAACTATTAAGAGAAGGAGACTGTCATCTATGAAAACAATATACCGACGGTTAGCTGCCACAGCTGCCATCCTGGCACTGACTGCCATGATCTTATATCATGCCATAGAACGCTCTGACTCCTTCGATGCAAAAACCTACGAAAAGACCCTGACCATAGACGTCTTCGACACGCTCGCCAACTACCAGGGCATCCAGTCCGGCTGGTTTGCGCAGCTGGTACTTGACAAATTCAATATGCGGCTGAATATCATCGCCCCGAACATCGCCGGCGGCGGTGACACCATGTACCAGACACGGACCGCTGCCGGAGAACTTGGCGACCTGATCATCTGCAACGGCAATAACAGCAATCTGCAGGAGCTTGTCAGGGCCGGGCTGCTTTACGATATGAGCGGGCTGCTCAAGGATAAGGATATCATGCAGTATGAGCTTGCGATCCGCGCCCTTAACGACCCGATCTCCGACACGGCGGTCTATGCCGTTCCCTCCGAGATCTCCCTTAGGACCTGCCTCGATCACAGTGAAAATGAAGAGCCCATATACGGCCCTTATCTGCGCTACGATCTGTATACCGCGATCGGCGCGCCGCGCATGGAAACCCTGGAGGATCTTCTGCCCGTCCTGAAAAAGATGCAGGATGTAAATCCGGTCAGCGAATCCGGCGATCCGATATATGGTTTCAGCCTCTTCAAAGACTGGGACGGCAATATGATGAATGCCGCCAAGCAGCCTGCCTGCTTCTACGGCTACGAAGAGTACGGTTTCGTGCTGTATAAGGTAGACGGCTCCGAATATCAGAGCATTCTGGATGCGGATTCGATCTACCAGCGCATCCTGAAATTTTATTTTGAGGCCAACAGAATGGGATTGTTGGATCCGGATTCTCCCAATCAGAAATACACCGACGCCTATCAGAAATGTGCCGACGGCGATGTGCTCTTTTCCTGCTGGCCCTGGCTGGGCAAGTCCGCCTATAATACGGAAGCCCGCACCGGGCAGGGCTCCGGTTTCATGCTGGTGCCTGTCGAGGACATGCAGATCATGCTCAAGGGATGTCTGCCCCTGGGAGATGCCGGCAAGGCCATCGCCATCGGCGCCAACGCGGAAGATCCCGAGCGGCTCGCCGCTTTCATCGACTGGCTTTACTCACCGGAAGGCATCTATGCCAACAGCGCCCAGCCCGTCACCGGCACTGCCGGGCCGGAAGGACTCACCTGGGAGATGACGGACAACGGTCCGGCGCTCACGCCGTTCGGCACAAGAGCCCTCTCCAACGAAAATCCGCAAGTCCCGGCAGACTGGGGCGGCGGTACGTGGAATGCCGGCATCTCCCGGCTGAACTTCAACGGTGTGGCTCTGATCGACAACGCTCCCAACGGTTATCCTTACTTCTATACCCTCTGGGATTCCTACAGGCAGCGTCCAGCCACCGCTCTGGATCTTGCCTGGCGGCAAAATATGCAGGCGGAAAGTTCCCTGGACTACCTGATGACCCACGGCAAGTATCTGATCTGCCCGGTATCAACTACCAGACTCCCGGCGAAAGCTCGGAGATCGCAACTCTCCGCGGCCAGTGCCGCAATATCATCACCGAGTACTCCTGGAAAATGATATTTGCCCATGACGAAGCCTCCTTTTACAGGTTGCAGAAGGAAATGCAAAATGCCGCCGAAAGCCTCGGCTACAGCCAGGTGCTGGAAGAGGACCTGCGAAATGCCACGGCGCAGAATGAGCTGCGCGCAGAGGCGGTCGAACTGCTGCAGTGAAATCCCCTGCGGCAGTCGCCAAATGCCCGTGTAAGCATGGTCCCCTGACTCGCTGCCCGCGGGAATAACCGACCGCAAATAAATACAGGAACGCAATAAGATAATACATTGCGGTTTCCTGCCGGATCCGATATGATAAAATTAACGTTAAGTTCAATACCCGGAAAGGAGTCCCAAAGACAATGATCGAGAGCAATAAAGTAAAGAAGATCCTCTACGGAGGAGATTACAATCCGGAGCAATGGCCGGAAGAGACCTGGGAAGAGGATATGCGCCTTCTGAAACTGGCGCACATCGATGTCGTTACCCTCAATGTCTTCAGCTGGGCAATGCTGCAGCCCGCAGAGGATACCTACGATTTCAGTAAGCTGGACAAGATCATGGAGATGGTCACCAGACACGGCATGAAAATCTGCCTTGCCACCTCCACAGGCGCACATCCCGCCTGGATGGCCCGCAAATATCCCGATATCCTGCGGGTAGACGAGCACGGCCTGCGCCGCAAGTTCGGCAGCCGCCATAACTCCTGCCCCAACAGTCCCACCTATCGCAAATATGCCGTGGCACTGGCCACGAAGCTGGCCGAACGTTACAAGTCCTATGACAATATCGTTGCCTGGCATATCTCCAACGAGTACGGCGGCGAATGCTACTGCGAGAACTGCGAGAAAGCTTTCCGGAAATGGTTACAGGATAAATACCATACCATCGAAGCAGTCAACGCGGCCTGGGATACCGCTTTCTGGGGCCATACCTTCTATGACTTCGAGGATATTGTCGTTCCCAATATGCTTTCCGAGCATTTCGGACAGAATGACCGGACGAGTTTCCAGGGCATCTCTCTGGATTACAGGCGTTTTAACTCCGAAAGCATTCTGAAGGCTTACCGTCTGGAATACGACGCGCTCCATGCCGTCACCCCGGACATCCCGATCACCACCAATCTGATGGGCACTTATCAACCCCTGGATTACCAGATGTGGGCCAAATACATGGATTTCATATCCTGGGATAACTACCCTGCCTATAACGCTACCCCGGAGGAAGCGGCGATGCGCCACGACCTGATGCGCGGTCTCAAGCAGGGCAAACCCTGGGCGCTGATGGAGCAGACACCCAGCGTGACCAACTGGCATCCTTACAATGCCCTGAAACGCCCGGGCGTTATGCGCCTGTGGAGCTATCAGGCGATAGCACACGGCGCGGATACCGTGATGTTTTTCCAGATGAAACGCAGCATCGGCGCCTGCGAGAAGTACCACGGCGCCGTGATCGACCATGCCGGCCATGAAAACACCCGCGTCTTTAGGGAAGTGGCCGCCCTGGGCGAAGAGCTTGACAAGATCGGTTCCCTGACACTGGGCGCAAGGACGAATGCCAGGGCCGCCATCGTCTTTGACTGGGACAACTGGTGGGCGACAGGGTACTCTGCCGGTCCTACGGTCAGCCTGCAGTACTGCGATGAGATATTCAATTACTATAAAGCGTTCAGCAACCTCAATATTTCCGTGGATCTGATCAGCGTGGAGGACGATCTTACCCTTTACTCGCTAGTGGTCGCTCCGCTCCTGTATATGGTAAAACCGGGCCACGACGAGCGGATACGGCAATTCGTCAGGGAAGGCGGCCGTTTCGTGACTACCTTCTTCAGCGGTTACGTGGACGATCACGATCTGGTGACCGTGGGCGGCTATCCCGGCAAGCTGCGGGATATTCTCGGTATCTGGGTGGAGGAAGAGGACGCACTGCCCGCGGATGCCCATAACAGCTTCACCTGGCAGGGCACTTCCTATCCCGCCATGCTGCTCTGCGACCTGCTGCACACGGAAGGCGCTGAGGCGCTGTGTACCTACGAGCATGATTTCTATGCCGGTATGCCCGTGCTGACCCGCAACCATTTCGGTGAAGGCTATGCCTATTATGTCGCTACCCGCTCCAACACGGAATTTTATCACAGACTGATGAACGATCTGTGTACCGAGACCGGTATTGCGCCGATCATGCGCACCAGAGAGCATATCGAGGTGACCGAGCGTACCAATGAGAACGGTACCTTCCTTTTCCTCCTGAACCACGGCACGCAGAGTCACAACATCACCCTGAAACAGGCCGGCGTCGATATCCTCACCGACAAGGAATACCAGGTGGGAGACGATCTGGTCCTGGCCGCCAAGGATGTGGCTGTCATCCGCACTGCGGTACAGTAATGCAGAAGCAAATTGAAAACACCGACAGAGTCGGAGCAGCCGTCTCTGTCGCAGCCCCAAAAATATGATTCAAAATAAGGAAAATACATATGTTCAAAATAACAGACAAAAAAACCTATCTCGCACAGATCGAGGAAGTGATCGCCAGAGGGCCCTACCACGATACCTGGGAATCTCTGACGGCGTTTGAAATGCCGGGCTGGTATCCGAAAGCCAAATTCGGCATCTTTATCCATTGGGGACTTTACAGTGTTCCGGCCTTCTCCAACGAGTGGTACTCCCGGAACATGTACATCAAGGGTTCTCCGGAATACGAGCATCATATCAGAACTTACGGCAGGCATACGGATTTCGGCTACAAGGATTTCATCCCTCTCTTCAAGGCGGAGCGCTTTGATCCCGACTTCTGGGCCGAAACCTTTGCGGCGGCAGGCGCCCGCTATGTCGTCCCGGTCGCGGAACATCACGACGGTTTCCAGATGTACCAAAGCGATCTGTCCCGCTACAATGCGGCCCAGATGGGGCCTGAGAGGGATATTCTCGGTGAATTGAAGACCGCCTTTGAGAAAAGGGGGCTTGTCTTCGGAGCCTCCAGCCACCGGGCGGAGCATCACTGGTTTATGGGATCCGGCAAAGATTTTGAGAGCGATATCAAAGAGCCTCTCTCCTGCGGCGACTTCTACTGGCCGTCGGAACAGACACAGCCCGATTTCCAGGATCTCTACGCAAAGCCTTATCCTGACAAAGAATTTCTGGAAGACTGGCTGTGCCGTACCTGCGAGATCGTGGACCGCTATCAGCCGCGGATCCTCTATTTCGACTGGTGGATCCAGCATGAAGCCTACAAGCCGTATCTGCGTAAAATTGCCGCCTACTACTATAACCGCGGTCAGGAACTCGGTTTTCCTGCCGCTATCTGCTACAAACACGATGCCATGGCCTTCGGCAGCGCCATCGTAGATGTGGAACGGGGTAAATTTGCGGATACCAGACCCTACTACTGGCAGACAGACACGGCCATCGCCCGCAATTCCTGGTGTTATACGGACAGCCTGGATTATAAGAGCAGCAAGGAACTGATCTGCTATCTGATCGACGTGGTCAGCAAGAACGGCAGCCTGCTCCTCAATGTAGGCCCTAAGGCCGACGGCACTTTTGCCGAACAGGACGCCGCTATCCTGCGCGATATCGGCAGCTGGCTTTCTGTCAACGGCGAGGCGCTCTACGACGCCAAGCCCTGGCGCATCCCGGCGGAAGGCCCTACTGTGGAGGTGGAAGGACAGTTCAGCGACGCTGCTGCCACGGCCTACACGAGTGAGGATTTCCGTTTCACCGCCGGCAACGGCTGTATCTACGCCGCCTGCCTGCAATACCCGAAGGACGGGCGCCTGACCATTCGTGCGCTTTCTAAATCCGCCGATTCCAGCAAGCCCAATTTCCACGGCATTATCCGCGGAGTTGAAATACTAGGCGTCGAAGAGAAGCCTGTTTTCTCCGTAGACGGGGAGGGGCTGCATCTGCAGACACAGCATGTGAGCAGTGCATTTCCGGTTGTCATTAAGATCAGGGTGGAATAACCACCCTGATCTTTTAATGTCGCTGCTTCCACCTTCCTTGTGGGAATCTGCATTTCATGTTACGATAGATAGGAAATGTAAACGGAACACGTTCAGAGAAAGGTGTGGTCACCCCTATGGAAACTCTGTTTATTGCCGACGATGAAGCCTCTATCCGTGAAGGATTGAAATATATTGCCGACTGGGAAACCCTCGGTTTCCGTCTGTGCGGAGAAGCCTCCAACGGCGCGGACGCCCTGGCACAAATCCTCGCCCTGCAGCCAAGCCTTGCCATGCTGGATGTCAGGATGCCGAAGATGCACGGCACCGAAGTGATCCGGCGGGCCAGAGAAGCCGGCTATCAGGGAAAGTGCATCATTTTAAGCGGTTATTCCGACTTTAAGTACGCCCAGGAAGCGATCCGCGGCGGTGTCAGTTACTATCTGACCAAACCTCTGGACGAAGACGAGCTGTATGCGGTGGTGGACGAGGTCAAGGCGGCGCTGTCCGCACAGAGGCAGCATTCCAGCCATGTCACCGCCATGAAGAATAAAGCCAAAAGCGTTATCCTCCACGAGTTGATCACCGACACATTGGATACGCCGCTTACGCCGGAAGATATCGAACACTACCGCCTGCAGGCCGAAGCCTACCAGGTGGTGGTCTGTGAGGATTTCCACACCCACTCTGCCGCGGCGCCTTATACCTTCGCCGAGCTTCTGAAGGTGATCAATCGGGAGAACACTATCTTTGAACACCTAAGTATCGATGGCAGGGATATCGTTCTGTTAAAAGGCTCTCACGGCCTTTCCAAGCTGTCTGATTTTCTGGAGCACTATGAAGACCATCCGCCGCAGGAAGGCAGTCCCATGGAGTCCATGTTTCTGACTTACGGCAGGCCGGTCTACACCCTGGACGAGGTCCATCTGTCCTATGAAGATGCCGCCAGACTCCTGAGCAGACGCTTTTTCTGCGCGCAGGAACAGCACGCCATCGGATACGAGATGCTGTGGCACTGTAGTCCCGCCGAATCACAAATGTCGCTCTCCGAGGATACCCTTACCGATTTCGCGGAGCGCTTCGTGGGATACATACAGGCTTATAACCGCAGAATGACTGTAGAGACTCTGTCCGAACTGGAATACGGGCTTTCCCATATCTCCGACGAAATTGCCGAAATCAAGCTGTTTCTGACGGATCTCTACCTGCGGATCAAAGAAAGCATGAACCGGCATTACGCCTCCGCAGAGATTCCCTTCCTGAGCAATTCCACGGTGATCGCCTATATTGGCAGGCGCAATTACCTTTATGAGATCATCAAGTTTCTCTCGGAACAGTTCGAGATGATCATGAACGCCATAGGCAGTCCCTCCCGGGATACGGTCCTGGACGATGTGCTCTTCTACATCGACCATAACTTCCAGAATAATATCAAACTGGAGACGATCGCACCCCTTTTCGGCTATAACAGCGCCTATCTGGGCAAGATCTTCAGCAAGACGGTGGGCGAGAACTTCAATTCTTACATCGACCATAAGCGCATCGAATTGTCGAAACGGCTTCTGTTGGAGAATAAGCTGAAAGTATATGAGATCGCAGAACAGATTGGCTACAAGAACGTGGACTATTTCCATAAGAAATTCCGGAAATACGTGGGAGAAAGTCCGGCGGAATTCCGCAAGGGGAACGGTCTGGACACGGAGTCCGGAAAATACCCCCCCCCACAAAAAATTACGACTGAACTATCATGAAAAGGGCGCCCCAAAGGCGCCCTTGTTTGTTAATACATTTTTTCGTACTCTTATTGTACGACCGCAACCTTCTCCGCAATGATCTCCGTCATCATCTGCTCGGCTTCACTTAAGCCGGTAGCCTCCAACTCGGCGATCATCTCGTCATAGTTCGCGTCGAAATCTGCCTCCGTACCGGTGATACATTTGATCAGCGCGGACCAGGAGATCTCGTCTAACTTATCCACGATCTCCGTGAACTCGATCGGCATAGCGTATGCCCAGAGCGGGGAATAATCCGGTGTCTCAAACTCATCCGCCTGCGGGAACATATCTACCAGAAGATCTACGCCCCACGCTTCCACTGCCGCTCTCTCTTCCTCATTGTACTCATCGATCACGGCCTGCTTGCTGGTGGTCGTATAGGTGCTGCCTGTAGGATCTTCGATGCCGTCGCCGTAGGTCGGGAACGGATAGTTGTGGAAACCAACACCCGTATTCTTAGCATAGTCCTGATTCTCCTGGGACTCCTTGATCTCTTCCTCCGTTCTGTAACGGTGTCCGTCATCATCCAGGAAGTAGTTCACGCCTTCGATACCCCATTTGTTCAGTACCTGGCCCTCATCGGAACAAAGGAAGTCAAGGAACTTGATCGCCGCCACAGGATCCTTACAGGATGTAGTGATGCCGACGCCGGTTCCGGTGGTCAGGCCCTGGTACATAAGGGACGCGCACTTGGTATCCGCATCCATGGTCAGCGGAAGACCCGCATAGGTAGAACCCAGCTTGCCGTCAGCCTTCAATACCTTCTCGGCATCCTGATAATCCCAGTCCGAATCGAAGATCGCAACCACACGTCCGGATGCCAGTTTCGCGATATAGTCTTCATGTGTCTGCGTCGCAAATTCAGAGTCAAGGACACCTTCGTTGTACATACGGCACATCCATCTGAAATATTCTCTTTCCTTGTCGGAACGGAACTTATAGATACCTTCATTGTTCTCATTGACGATCCACTGACCGTTATCCGGTGCGCCGTCTGCGATAAAGCCTGCCGGGTTGCCTACCGTGATCAACCAGTGCCAGTCGGCAGCGGATAAGCTGATACCGATCCTGTCAAGGCCGTCTTCCGTGGTCGGATTGGCTGCCAGATAATCCTTGATCATCTTCTCGAAATCTTCCAATGTTTCGGGCAGCTTATAGTCATTTGCCTTCAGGACATCCCACTGTACCTGGGCTGTTCCGCAATGCTTGAACTTCTCACCGCCCACCGCATATGCGGACAGCTGATAGATGGCCGGATCGTCCGCGGACTGTTTTAACTTCTCGAACTCATCGCCGTACAGCTTCTTGATGTTGGGACCGTACTCTTCGATCAGGTCAGTCATGTCCATCATAACGCCTGCGTCGATCAGGCTGCCTGCGGAACCTTTTGCAAAAATAATATCCGGATATTTCTCCTCCGCGATCATCAACGCGACCGCTTCGCTACCGTAGGCGGTCAGAAATTCCCCGTGCACTGGGGCGGCGACTGCTGGTCCGACTATGTATCCATGGAAGAAAGCCTGCGCGGCGGCTTATCGCTCCTGATGTCCG
>CANOCU010000031.1 GCA_947564645.1 uncultured Lachnospiraceae bacterium | reverse complement strand
TGCACAGAATCTTCATAGGCCAGTTGATCACAATTTCATTGCAGAGCAGTTCTTCCACATTCATCTGATAACCGTTCATATACTCCTGATCGTCGCCGTCCTCCGGCGAAGGTATCCTGTCCGGGGCATACACCGTCCTGTCGATCACAAGATCCAGTGTCGTCTCCACTTCCCTCAGGCATCTGCTGCAATGGGCCGAAAACGTAATCTTCCCTTCTCCCATAACCCGCGCCTTGCCCTTCTCGAGATTCGTAAGGGTCAATGCAAAGGGTGTCATGCCACTTACCGGAAATGTCTCCCCGCCGATCGAAACCTCGGCAAGCTCCGGTTCTGCCTGCATCGTGACTGCCTTGTCCTCACAGAGTAACACATCAGTTAAATTCACGAACATAGTTGACTCCTATCCACACTCAAACAATTATACCCATGGGCCGCAGGTTTGTCAACAAAAATTTTCCAACTGTTACATTGCAATTATGCCAACTGCGCCTGTACTGCCGTCAGCGCCACCACGCCCACGATATCCTGCCAGGAACATCCTCTCGAAAGATCGTTGACCGGCTTTGCGATCCCCTGCAGCATGGGTCCGTAAGCTTCCGCCTTGCCCAGACGCTGTACCAGCTTATACCCGATATTGCCGCAGTCTAAGTTCGGGAAGATCAGCACATTGGCCTTACCCGCCACTTCGCTGCCGGGCGCCTTGGACTTGGCTACATGGGGCACAAGCGCGGCATCCGTCTGCAGTTCCCCGTCGATGCACAGGTGCGGATACTGCTCATGGGCGATGCGGGTCGCCTCCACCATCTTGTCCACCAGCGGATGCTTGGCGCTGCCCTTCGTGGAGTGGGACAGCATGGCAATGATCGGCTTAGCCCCCACCAGACTTTTAAAACTCTTCGCCGAACTGTCCGCGATCGCCGCCAGCTCCTCCGGCGTAGGATCCTGATTCAGGCCGCAGTCCGCAAAAAGGAATGTCCCCTTCTCTCCGAAAACGCAGTCCGGCACATCCAGGATAAAGAAACCGGACACCAGCTTCACCCCCGGAGCCGTCTTTAAGATCTGCAGGGCCGGCCGCAGCGTATCCGCCGTAGCGTGGCAGGCGCCCGCCACCATGCCGTCCGCATCGTTTGCCTTGACCATCACCACGCCGAAGGTCAAATAATCGGCAAGCAGGATCTCCCTGGCCTTCTCCGGCGTCATACCCTTATTCTTCCTCGTCTCATATAAAATGTTCACGTATGTATCCAGCTTATCCGTCTTCTCCGGATCAATGATCGTAACACCGTCCAGTTCCACTTCCAGCCAGCCGGCACCGTCCATGATCTTCTCCTCATTGCCGATCATAATGATGTCCGCGATCTCTTCCTTCAGAATACTGGCCGCCGCGATCAGCGTCCTCTTGTCGTTGGTCTCCGGCAGAACGATCGTCTTCTTATCGCTCCTGGCCTTCTCTTTCATCAAGTCAATATAAGACATACTGTATACCCTCCTTGTACGCATTTCGATAGTCGTTTGCTTTTCCGATAGGGAACGACATGAAACATTTCGTTTGCTATAAATTATACAAAAAGATCGACCTGTATACAAGACGCAACTCCCGGAAACGTGCGAATTTTATTTCTTTTGTCTCATAAAAGCAACTCTTTTTCCATTTACAGCGTGCAAAATATTTTATTTATGATAAACTATAGGAAAGGGGAAGATATTGTCATAACGCTTTCGGAAGTAAAAGGGGTAACTGATTATGAAAACAGTAGGGATCATTGCAGAATACAATCCGTTTCACAATGGACATGCCTATCAGATCGCAAAGGCAAAAGAGATGACCGGCGCAGATTACTGTATCATTGCCATGTGCGGTGATTTCGTACAACGCGGCGCACCCGCTCTGGCCGATAAGTACCTGCGCGCAGAGACCGCCTTAAAATGCGGCGCCGACCTGGTATTGGAACTGCCCGTCTACTATGCGCTTGGCAGCGCGGAATACTTTGCCTCCGGAGCCATTGCCCTTTTTGACAGACTGGGAATCGTGGACACGCTGTGCTTTGGCAGCGAATGCGGAGATCTCAAGATCCTGTCCGAATTTGCCACTAGCCTGACAGCCGAAGACGCCGTCTTCCGGGAGACCCTGGACAGACATCTGCGGATGGGCTATGCCTACCCCAGCGCCAGGAATGCCGCGCTCCAGGCAAGCGCCCCCCATCTGACGCCCTACCTGCATGTGATGACGACCTCCAATAACATCCTGGGGATCGAATACTGTAAGGCGCTCTTCAAACGCGGCAGCAGGATCGTACCTTACACCACCCACAGGGCCGGAAGTTCTTACCACGATGCCAGCCTGCTGAACACCTTCTGCTCCGCACTGGCGATCAGGGAGGCGATCGATGCTACCGGCACGCTTTCCGAAGTCACGAAGCTGATGCCGCCTGTCGCTTTTGATCTGCTGGCGTCACAGTTTGGCAGATCCTGCCCGGTTCATGCCGACGACTTCTCCCTGCCGCTGCATTACCAGCTGCTTTCGGAGCAGCCGCAGGGCTATACCTGCCATCCCGATATCGATCAGGACCTGTCGGACCGCATCGTGAACCTGCTGCCCTCCTTCCGGGGCTTTACGGATTTCTGCGAGAAGTTAAAGACCAAGAACCGTACCTATACCCGCATCGCCCGGAGTCTGATGCACATTCTCCTGCAGATCAGGAAGGAGGATCTGCTAAGCTTCCAGGCGGAGGATTATATTTATTATGCGCGCATCCTCGGTTTCCGCCAGGATGCCACGCCGCTGCTGACCGCCATCAAGGCAAACGGAAGCGTGCCGCTGCTTAGCCGTCTTTCCGACGCGGACGAACTGCTGTCTAAGAACGGACGCCGGATGCTTGCCAAGGATATCTATGCCAGCCAGATCTATCACAGCCTGGTGCAGAACAAATTCCCCGACACACCTGATGGCGGCAACGAATACACAAGGCCTGTCCTGAAAATCTGAGACGGTCAGGCCGGGCTTAGCGCCTCCTGGATCGTGCTGACGATCCGGTCCCGTACCATGACGGCGATCTGCGCCGTCGACAGATTCTTATACTCGTCGTAGGGAATCGCCTGCAGGAAATGCACCTGCGTCACCACCGGCTTTAAGGTCCATTCCTCAAACGCCCTGTAAGAATCGATCAGCGCCACCGGAATGATGGGAACCTTCGCCTTCACGGCGCTCTTAAAGCTTCCCGCCTTGAATTCCCCTACGGTATTATGATTCTTATCATACCCGCCCTCCGGGAAAATGATAAATCTTCGTCCTTTCTTCGTCTCCTCCGCCAGCTCTCTGATGATCGTCACCGACTGGCGCAGGTCGTCCTTGACCAGCCTCTTGCCATGGACCAGATCGATAAACTGCTTCACCAGAATACCATGGGATTTCGCATCGTCGATCACCACCGAACACGGCTTCTCGTGAGCGTACATGATGCCAAGCGCATCATACTTGCCCTGATGATTGGGGAACAGCATATAGCCGCCCTCCCGGGGCAGGTGTTCCGTTCCGTATCTCTCCGTCGATATATGTCCCGCCTTCATCATGCGGCGGATCGCAAGCTGCGCATACCGATAGCAGTCCTCTTCCGAATATTTCTCCCCATGCCTGGCCTTGTAAGCCATCTTGGGTATCATATAAAGTCTTGGCAGATTACACACAATAACCTGTATAAAACGTAACATAACTTTCCACTACCTTTTCTATAATAAGGGGGAGAACAGCTTCAAAAACGGGCCGATCACATTCGTCTTCACGAATTTCTTCTTGCACCACTCCAGCGTGATCTGCTCGGACAGCGCAAACGTCTCCTCCATATCCCTTTTCAGATCCCCCAGCATGTCCGCCCGGTACAGGAAGACGCCGCACTCGAAATGATGATAGAAGCTCCTATAGTCAAAATTGATGGTGCCCACCACCGCCGTCTCATCGTCGCAGAGCACACACTTGGAATGGATAAAGCCCGGCGTATACTGGTAGATACTGACGCCGGCCTCGATCAGGCTCTGGTAATTGGACTGCGTCAGCCAGTAGATCGTCTTCTTATCCGGCGTGCCGGGCGTCACGATACGCACATCCACACCCCGCTTCGCCGCCAGCTTCAGGGCCGTATGCATCTCGTTATCCGTCACCAGATAAGGAGTGAAGATATAGAGATATTTTCTGGCGGAGCCGATCATATTCAGATACACATTCTCTCCCACCGTCTCCGTATCCAGAGGCGTATCCATATACGGCTGCACGATGCCCGCAGCCTCCGGCTTGTCCACGAACTGATACCGGTATCTGCCGTAATACTCTTCCGTATGACGGGACATATTCCACATCTGCAGGAACATGACCGTGAAATTCCACACCGCTTCCCCCTCGATGCGGATGCCCGCATCCTTCCAGTGGTCGCCGTGGGTCTTCTTATAATTGATATACTCGTCCGACATGTTGATGCCGCCAGTATAGCCCACCTTGCCGTCGATCACCACAATCTTGCGGTGATCCCTGTTGTTGAGCACCAGCGCCAGAAACGGAACCAGCCTGTTAAAGGCGACACACTTGATCCCTTTCTTCTCCATCATCTCGTTGTATTCCTTCGGCAGAAGAAAGACACTCCCCACATCGTCATAGATCAGCCGCACTTCCACGCCGTCCTTCACCTTGCGCTCTAATACCTCCAGCACGGTATTCCACATGGTTCCCTCTCCCAGGATGAAAAATTCCAGGAAAATAAAGCGCTGCGCCTGCTCCAGATCCCGCAGAAGCTGCTGCCACCAGGGAAGTCCCTCCGGATAATACTCCGCCCGCGTATGTTCCCAGGCCGGTGTATTCGCATAGCGCATAATATAGTCACACTGGTTGGCGATCCCCGGATCCGCTTTCCTAAGCCGCTCCATGACCTGTATATCCTGCCGCAGATTCGACCGCACAAGTTCCCCCGTATGGGCCATCGCCGTATACAGGCGTTTCGGCCGGAACACATGCCCCAGCGCAAGATACATCACGCCGCCGAAGAGCGGAAAGAGCAGAATCGGCACGATCCATGCCATCTTCACCGCCGGATTGCCCTGCTTTAAGATCAGCGCGACGATGACGCCGAAGCTGAGCAGCCGCAGCCCCATGGCGATCTCCACATAATAATTGCCCCAGGCGACGATCTCCACCATGAAGAAGACCACCTGCAGCAGCACGATGAACGCCGTGATCACCAGTCTGTTTAATGCATAATGTAAAAATTTTCTCATTTCAAAAATCCGTTAACGATCTGTTCCTCAGCTTCCTTCTCCGTCAGTCCCAATGTCATCAGCTTCATCAGCTGCTCCCCGGCGATCTTGCCGATGGCCGCCTCATGGATCAGATTCGCATCAATGTTGTTGGCCGTCAGTTCCGGGACGGCGCTGACACTGGCGCTGTCCATGATGATGGCGTCGCACTCGCTGTGTCCCTGACATTTGCCGTTGCCCACGATCCGGCTCTTAAACAGCTGTCTGGAATGTTCCTTGGCCACCGAGCGGGAGATCAGATTGACACTGGAATTGTCTCCGTTCATAGCTACGGCAAAATCCGTCTCCGCATACTGCCTGCCGTGGGTCATGATCTTCTCCCGTATGACCAGGGACGCCCCCTCGGCAACTTCCGCCGTGGTGACCCGCTTCGTGGAATCGATGCCCTTGATCTGTACCGTATCCATCTCCAGGGACGCCCCTTCGGCCAGATGGATCTCGGTCGCCGGGTTCATGATCCGCTCCCCGCTGCCGTCCCCGCTGCCGTAGTGCTTCTCCACATACCTGACCTTCGCGTTTTTTTCCACAAAAAACCGATGAATGCCCGAATGCTCCGAAGCGCCGTCGCCGCCGTTGTGGATCCCGCAGCCGGCGATAATGGTCACATCCGCATCCTCTCCCACGAAGAAATCATTGTACACGCTCTCCTTCAGGCCGCTCTGGCTGAGCACCACCGGGATATGCACGCTCTCGTTCCTGGTGCCGGGTTTGATGCGGATATCGATGCCGGAGCGGTCCTCCTTCGTGATAATATCGATATGGGCCGTCGTATTCCTGGCCGCCATCTGTCCGTTGGCACGGATATTATAAGCGCCGGCAGGTATCTCATGCAGCCCCGCCACCTGCTCAAGCAAGTTCTGTTGTATTGCATCCATACGCTGATACCTCCCCTCCTATAATTTGTCCGTCAGTGTCTTACAGTGCGCGCCGGCGCCAAGAAGCTCCGGCATCACCTCTTCCTTGCTGCCTGTCTTCTTAATCTGCCCATCCGCTAACAAAATGATACGGTCCGCGATATTCAGAATACGCTCCTGATGGGAAATGATCAGGATCGAACCGTGAATCTCCTCGTGCATCTTCTCGAACACATGGATCAGATTCTGGAAGCTCC
Organism: uncultured Lachnospiraceae bacterium; assembly: GCA_947564645.1. Lineage (GTDB taxonomy): Bacteria > Bacillota > Clostridia > Lachnospirales > Lachnospiraceae > UBA3282. The sequence continues at coordinate 33,792 of CANOCU010000031.1, read as the reverse complement.
ACAGATCAATGCCGGCTTCCGGTTCGTCAAAAATGGAGACCTTCGTCTTACGCGCCATGATCATGGCGATCTCGATCCGCTTGAGTTCCCCGCCGGACAAAGACGCGTTCACCTCACGGTTTACATAATCTCTGGCACACAGTCCCACCTCGGAGAGCATATTACAGATCTCCGCCATATTGGCATCCTTACCGGCAGCGATCGACAACAGCTCCCGCACCGTGATCCCCTTGAAACGGACCGGCTGCTGGAACGCAAAGCTGATCCCCATATTGGCGCGCTCCGTGATGGACAGGTTCGTGATATCCACCCCGTCAAGCAGGATCTGTCCCGCCGTGGGCATAAGGATTCCCGCTATGATCTTGGCAAGCGTGGACTTGCCGCTGCCGTTTGGCCCGGTCACGGCGACGAATCTGTCTTCGATCGTCACATTGATATCTTTCAAAATTTCTGTCTCTCTGCTCTCGTCCTCGGCAGAATAGCAGATATTCTTTAATTCTAACATGCTGTCACTCCTTCTCTCAATCCATTAGAGTATCTTATCACAAAATCGAATACATAGCAAATAGGTTCTTACAGGCGCATCGCCGGCTGCATTGCCGGTCAGGTACATTGCCGATATCTGCCAAGGCCCTGACCGTAAAAGCTGCCGGCATATGATCCTCTCACATACCGGCAGCCTTCCGATCCAGCTGATTGCTCGCCACGAGTCAATTACACCTGCGCTATGTACGGCGCGATCGCCGTCTCGATCTCCGACAGCTTCTCATGCGTCTCCAGAACCCTGAACTCCACAGGCTTCGACAGATCCATGGAAAAAATCCCCATGATCGACTTGGCATCGATCACATATCTGCCCGTCGCCAGATCAAAATACCCGTCAAACACTTCGATCGCCTTGACAAATCCCTTCACCCTGTCGATCGAATTTAAATCCAGCATATAACTCTTCATCTTCTCACGCCCTTCCCTACTGTCCGTAGTATCTATACTATCCATAATTTTATGCTATTTTCAGCATTTTGTACATCCCTAAGTTTTATTCGTTACGATGCACGTCCCAGGATCCGCTCATAATCGTTTTCGTCAGAGCAGCTTCCCGACATTATAGATCAGAAACGCCGCGATCCAGGCCACTGTGCACTGCATACACACAATCCCCACTGTCTTAAAGAGCGATCCCATCTCCCTCTTAATCGTAGCCACGGCTGCGACACAAGGCGTATACAACAAGGTAAATACAAGATAACTGACCGCCGCCAGCGGCGTAAATATTTCGCCCAGTGTCTCCCCCAGGCTGCTCATGCTGGTTCCGGTCAGCACTCCCAGCGTGCTGACTACCGCTTCTTTGGCGCTGAAACCGCTGATCAGGGCAGTGGCCGCTCTCCAGTCACCGAACCCAAGCGGCATAAAGACAGGTGCGATCAGCTTTCCGATCATGGCAAGCAGACTGTCTCCGGAATCCGTCACAACGTTCAGTCTGCTGTCGAAAGACTGCAAAAACCATATGATCAGCGTCGCGATAAAGATCACCGTAAAAGCGCGCTGCACGAAATCTCTCGCCTTATCCCACATCAGCAGCAAAACGCTCTTGGCCGACGGGAACCGGTAATTTGGCAGCTCCATCACAAACGGCATGGGCTTTCCATGGAACGTTGTCTTATTCAGGATCACCGCACACAAAATTCCCACCAGGATTCCCAGCACATACAATCCCATCATCACAAGCGCCTGGTACTCCCGAAAAAAGGCTGCCGCAAACAAGCCGTAGATGGGGATCTTGGCCGAACAGCTTATAAAAGGGATCAGCAGGATCGTCATCTTCTTGTCACGCTCCGAGGACAGGGTCCTGGTAGCCATGACTGCGGGTACGCTGCATCCAAAACCGATGAGCATGGCCACAAAACTCTTACCGGACAGGCCGATCTTACGCAGCGGTCTGTCCATCACGAAAGCGATCCTGGCCATATAGCCGGAATCCTCCAGAATGGAGAGAAAGAAAAACAAGACCACGATGATCGGCAGAAAACTGAGCACGCTGCCCACACCGGTGAAAATACCGTCGATCACCAGGCTTTTGATCACCGGATTGATACCGTACTCTGTAAGCGCCTGCTCCACCACGGCAGAAAGCGCATCGATCCCCATACTCAGAAGATCGCTTAAGAAAGCGCCGATCACGCCGAATGTCAGCCAGAACACCAACAGCATGATCAGCAGGAAAGAAGGGATCGCCAGATATTTTCCCGTCAGCACGCTGTCGATACGCACGCTTCGTCTGTGCTCCCTGCTCTCCCGGCACTTGATGACCGCCTGTCCGCATACCCTCTCGATAAAAGTATACCGCATATCCGCCAGCGCCGCGTTGCGGTCCATCTCGCTGTCCCGCTCCATCTCCACGATACTGTGTTCCATCAGATCCAGTTCGTTCTCCGACAGATGCAGATTTTCTATGATGTTGCGATCGCCCTCCACGATCTTCGTTGCCGCAAACCGTGGAGAGATGCCGATCCTTTCCGCATGATCTTCCACCTGATGGCTGACCGCATGAATGCATCTGTGCACTGCGCCTTTTTCACAGAAATCCATCACCTTCGGGTAGATCCGGCGCTGTGACACATCCCTGATGGCATGGATCAGATCTTCGATCCCCTCGTTTTTGGCCGCACTGATGGCCACCACCGGAATCCCCAGCTCCTCCTCCATCTTCCCGATATCGATCGTACCACCGTTACTTCGCACCTCATCCATCATATTCAGCGCCAGTACCATCGGAATATGCATCTCCAGAAGCTGCAGCGTTAGATACAGGTTCCGTTCGATATTCGTGGCATCTACGATATTGATGATCCCGTCCGGATGCTCTTTCAGGATAAACCTGCGCGTCACCAGTTCCTCGTTTGTATAGGGGCGGATCGAATAGATCCCAGGCAGATCGACCACACAGTCGCCCCGCTCCCCACGGATCTCCCCTATCTTGGAATCCACCGTCACACCGGGAAAATTACCCACGTGCTGGTTAGATCCTGTCAGCTGATTAAACAAGGTTGTCTTGCCACAGTTCTGATTTCCTACCAAAGCATATCTCATGATCTGTCCTCGCCCTCATTTTCTCTCTATGCCTGCCTTCTCCCACAAGACATCTGCGCTGCCTCATCCTGAGCCGTCAAACGATAACCTCTATCTTCCCGGCATCTTCCTTGCGGATCGTCAGTTCATAGCCCCGCAGGTGAATCTCGATCGGATCGCCCATGGGCGCCACCTTCTGTACCCTTACGACCGTCTTCGGGATCAGTCCCATATCCAACAGCCTGCAGCGAAGTTCCCCTTCTCCGCCAACTTTTATGATCTTCACTTCCTGTCCAACCGCTACCTGATCCAATGTCATCTTCTATCTCTCCCCACGATATCGTTTTCCCTGCAGCATTAAGTCAAATGCTCTGCAGCAGGCTGATAGACATGCTTAAATGCCCGATAAGTCCTGCCCATTCCTTCCGCAAGATGCGTATACGAAATCCCTAATTCCCGTTTGCTCTTCTCGTTGGAACACAGCTGTGTCTCCTCTTTCTTCGCTGGAAAAGGCACCGGAACCTGCCGTGTCATGGCGTCGTCCACCGTGATCGGAATTTCCTGCAGGCCTTCTCTCACTTCCGGATCCGCCGCCTCCTTCAATGTCTTGAAGAAAAGCGCATAATCCGTGCTTCCATCCTGACAAAGATTGTACGCCTGCCTGTAAGCCTGTGTATTGCCAAGCGTCCGCAGCACGGCCTGGGCCGCATCCTTTACATACACAAACTGAAATCTACCGTCCGCATCCACAAAGGCAGGCAGCGCCCTGCTTTGCAGCATCATCTGAATATAGACCGACTCCCGCGGCGCATAATTATAAGGGCCATAGAGGATCGCCGGCCGCAACACCGTCCATGGAATATGCCGCTTATCACAGATCCGCGCAAGTTCCCCTTCCAACGCCACCTTACCTGCGATATAAGCCCCCGCCTCGCCCGGAAACAGCCGATGCTCCAACGCATATTCTTCCGTTCGGACCGCATCGCCTCCCCTCTCATAGGCATCCACCGTGCTGATCAGTACATACTGCCCGATCTGTCCGGTAATCTTCTGCACCGCCAGTTCCACATCTCCCGCCGCATACGCGCAGAAATCGATGACCGCATCATAGTTCTCCCTGCACTGAGCAAGGACGTCTGCATCATGCCTGTCACCCCGGATCTCTTTTACCCCAAATTCCTTCATAGAATAAGTACCGCGGTTCAACACCGTGACTGTGTGTTCTTTCACTGCCTCCATCACGAAGACTCTTCCGTAAAAATAGCTGCCGCCGATCACCAGTAAATTCATGTCCGCCTCCCGGATAAAACTTTTAAATAAATGGATTATAATACCGGCTGCCGTCCCAGAACGTCACCACCAGGCCAATCAGCAGGACCGCCGTCACAAATCCGATCGCCAGCCAGTCATTCCTGCGCATCTTCCGTCTCGCATACCAGGTACGCTTCCTGTTCTTTCCAAATCCCCGCAGTTCCATCGCATTGCTTATCGTCTCAATACGATTTAAGCTTGACAGGATCAGCGGCAGCAGGATCGCCACCGAATTCTTCATTCTGGTTAAAAGCTTATCCTTCCCCGACAAGTCGATCCCTCTCGCCTGCTGCGCCTGGCTGATATTATGATATTCTCTCTGCACATCCGGTATGTAACGAAGCGCCAGACTGACGGAATATCCGATCCGGTAACTGACGCCGATGCTGGCCAGCGATGCCGCAAATTCGCTTGGATCCGTACAGGCGATGAACAAAAGCGCCACCGGCACCACACAGAACACTTTCAGCGTCATGTTGAAATGGTAGAACAGCTGCTGCAATGTAACCGTGTAAGGTCCCGCGATCGTAATGAGTACCGTTCTGCTTTCATACAACTCCACCCCGTACTCCGGTGCAAACAGATAGACGAGCAGATTATTCAATAACAGAAAAACAGCCGCCAGACCGAGCACGATACTGATATCCCGTATCCTGATCTTACTGATCTTAAAGATCAGGACGCTGAGCACCAACATGCAGAGCAGTACCCGCGTATCGTAAGTTACCATGGCGGACACGCTCCAGGCAATGAAGAAGATCAGTTTTGTGGTGCCTGTCAGTTCATGCACAGGGCTTTTACGCTTGATGTAGCTTAAGATCGCAACCTTCGCCATTACCGCACCTCCTTCTGCTCATAATCTATAAAGCATTCCGTAAAGACCTGGGGTTCCTCAATACCACACGCCAGACTTAACGGATACAGACTGGTCTCTTTCAGATTTGCCTCCCGTACCAGTTCGGGGTTATTGAGCACATGCGCTGCCGTGGTATCCGCCAGCATACGGCCGTCGCTGAACACAATCGCCCGCCTTGTATATTCCAGCATCAGGTGCATGTCATGCGTGATCATCACTATGGTATATCCCTTTTCATTTAATTCTTTCAGGAAATCCATGATCTCCGTATAGTGATGATAATCCTGTCCCGCCGTAGGCTCATCCAGAATGATGATCTGCGGTCTCTGGACCAGGATACTGGCGATCGTCACCCGTTTCTTCTGTCCGAAAGACAAAGCCGAAACAGGCCAGTTCCGGAAAGGGTATAGTCCACAGATCTTTAATGTCTCCTCAACCCGCCTGGTCCGTTCCTCCTTCGGCATACCGCTCTGCACAAGCGCCATCTCCACCTCGTCCCAAATCATGGGTTTGGAGATCATCTGGTTCGGGTTCTGCATCACATAACCGATATAAGCAGCCCGCTCCTTGATCGTGTCGCCGCAAAGATCCCTTCCTTCCATGGAGATGCTGCCGGAAACCGGCTGTTCGAATCCGCAGATCAGCTTGGCCAGCGTACTCTTACCGGCGCCGTTTCGTCCCACAATGCTGACCATTTCTCCCTTATAGATCGTAAAATTCACATCCTGCAGCGTACAGGTATCCGGCGTATAGCCGAACTGAAGATCCCTGACCCGCAGCAGTTCCTGTCCGTGCTGCCTCTGCCTGATCCCCACGCGCTGTGTATGGTACCAGCGCCTTACCTGCTCTTTGTCTTCCGGCTTAAGCTGCAGGCTGTCCACATGCTCAGGATGCAGATCCTCCCTGATCTCGACCCCCGCATAGCGCAGCGCCGTCAGATACAACGGTTCCCTGATCCCATGTTCCAGAAGCAGGTTTCCCGAAAGCAGCCTGGAAGTCGGCATGTCCGCTACAATCCCCCCCTCATGCATCAGCACGATCCGGTCCATCTTACTCCACAATACATCCTCCAGCCTGTGCTCTATGATAAGCACCGCCGCTTTCGTCCGCTCCTGCACCATGTCGATCAGTTCTATCGTTGTCCGTCCTGCCGCCGGATCCAAGTTTGCCAGCGGCTCATCAAACAGAAGTACCTTGACCTCCTCCACCATCACCCCCGCCAGACTGACCCGCTGCTTTTGTCCACCGGACAATTCATGGGGCGCGTATTCCAGATGATCCTCAATATCCACCAGACCGGCAACCTGCCCTACCAGCCTTTTCATCTCCTCCTGGGGCACACAGTCATTCTCCGGTGCAAAAGCGATATCCTCTCCCACCGTCAGCCCGATAAACTGGCCGTCCGTATCCTGTAATACCGTCCCCACCACATGACTTAATTCGAAAATGCTGCTTTCTTCTGCCGCCTTGCCGTCAATGAACAGCCGGCCTGTACTTTTACCCGAATAGGCAAAAGGGATCAGTCCGTTGATACAGTTACCGATCGTACTCTTGCCGCTGCCAGAAGTGCCGGCGATCAATACCTTCTCACCCGGGTAAATATCCAGATTGATATGATGCAGCGTGGGCTCTGCCTGCGCCGTATATTGAAAACCATAGTCCTGAAAAGAAATCACGGGAGTTGTCATATCACTGCTCCTTCTCTTGTTTATCCTTACCGTAAAAAAGCCGCCGCATCCATCGATAACGGCCGCTCTTATTGATCCGTGCTTTATCTAATTCTCCTTGCTCAGAGAACCTTTCTTAACAACCGTCTTCGCATATGCAACTAACAGAAGCGAACCAACGATACCGGTTGTGAGTATATTGGAAACACCTGCCATCAGACCCTGCGCAAACAATTTCTCAAGAGGCTCAGAATAAATCACAATATCCAGACAGGGTGCAACAAGCCCCCATGACAGCAGATGCGCGATAACCTGCGCCACATTAAAATGAACGATCTTCTTCGTGTCGATCCCCTCATTAATATCCAGTTTCATCGTCACAATACCGATCACAAGACCTGCAAACGCAGACGCAATGATCCAACTCCACCAGGGACCAAAACTGGTCGCATCAAGCAACGTATGGCCGATAAATCCGATCAGCAGCCCGGCAATCGGTCCAAACAATGTGGCAAATACTGCCTGCACCGCGTACTGTAAGCTGATGTAGGTATTGGGAACCGGTGTGGGTATCGAAACCTTACCTAAAACAAAAAACAATGCCGCACCGATACCGATCGCCACCACAGTTTTCACAGATAGTTTCTTCATTGGAATTTCCTCCCTCTCATGGTAAAATATTTTATTATTATGTAGAAATCACACATTTGTATTATAGTCTGACTGCGGATATGTGTCAACTCAAAAAGCCTGCAGTGCTATCCCTTGTCAGGATATCCCGCAGGCTTTCTGCCCATTTATTTTATCCCCTTTAACTCTCACATGCTAAGAACGGCGCGATCTTCGCTCTGATATCCGCATCATCCGAATGATACCTAAGCTGTAGCGGCCCCGAGAAATCCAACGCCATCACGCCGATGATGGACTTCGCGTCTACTACCCTGTGCCCGGAACCAAGATCGAAATTGGTATCAAATTTGTCAATTACCTTAATAAACTGTCTGATCTGTTCCACATCGTTAAACTTAACATTCACCTGCTGCATATGATTCAATCTCCTTTATTTCTTCATTTTGCCTTTGTTATGTTTTACGTTCTACTGCCTGTTTTGCAGAACCAGCACCGGACAAACTTAAATTCCCCTTATAAACAGCTTATCCATAATATTCCGTTCTATACCATCACCTCCGCGTTTTTTAAGTTCTCGGGTTAAATACTATGCTGTCCATGTGACATCGGTATGTTACCGATTTCACTTATGTCTATATCATACATTTCCTATTAATGATTGTAAATTGTCATTTTTCATAATTTTTCCTGCTTTTCCATATATATCATTGTGAAATCTATTTCACGATGTTTTTCATAGATCCGGCAGCTGCCATGTGCAGCTTTCATCTGCTCTTTAACAGGCGCTATTACAGCCTGTATTCCAGCTGACAGTCATAAGGTTCTCTCTCCACATGCTCCTGATTGTACTCCTGCGCCTCCACACAGCCCATCGCCTGATAAAAGGCCTGAGTCTCCATCGCCGAGTGGGCCGAGATATACAGCTTAGCTGCGCCTTTCTGCCCTGCCCACTCTGCGGCGGCCTCAAACAACACCCGGCCGATCCCTCTGCCCCGCATGTCCTCAGACACATGAATACAAGACAAATCCAGATACCGATGATCTCCTCCGAACAGCGTCGTTTCCACGGACGCAAATCCCTTCAGGGCTCCGTCTACAAAAGCTCCATACACAAAACCACCCGTACGGATCGTATTTTTCAGGCAGGATATCAGAATCCCGTAATCTTCTTCCGTCCAGTCATCAATAAAAGGATCCTCGCGGATGACCCACTCCCCCTTTTCTCTGCGCCGGCATAACGTTACGTTCTGTCGACGTATAAACCGGGCGAATAACTGCCGGTCTATTTCATCGGCATCCAGCTGGCGATACACGGCCGGATCCGTCCGTGCAGCTGCTTTGGCCCGTATAAACTCTTCATCCTGATATTCTTTTATCTGTTTCATGCTCTTATTTCCCTTTCCAGTACGGTTACTGTTTTCTGTTTCCCTCTCCTGCCAAAACCATATACGGAAGCTTTTGCAGGGACAAAACGTAATTTTTCATGTCGTTCACTATAAATTATTGTCGATCGACAGGCGGCATGATATGTATTATAGTATAGATACGACACATTGCCAACAGAAAATCTGGCAGTAAACTTCCATTATGTATTGACAGAAAGGACACTTCTCATGAAGATCACAACGCTCCTGGAAAACACCACCGCAAGGCCGGATCTGTCAGCCGAACACGGCTTAAGCCTGTATATCGAGACCGCAGGCCACAAGATTCTTTTTGATATGGGTCAGACCGACCTCTTCTCGCGCAATGCCGCCGCGCTCGGTATTGACCTTGCGGCGGTGGATATCGCCGTCCTGTCCCACGGTCACTACGATCACGGCGGCGGCCTCTCCTGTTTCCTTGCACAGAACAGTACCGCTCCCGTCTACGTAAATCGTCATGCCTTCGAGCCCCACTATCATGGCACCACAAAATACATCGGCCTGGATACTGCCCTCATGCAGCATGAACGGCTGGTCTTTACCGAAGGCGACACCGTCCTTGCCGACGGCATAACACTCCATTCCTGTAATCATGCCAGGAAGAAACACGATCTGGGCGCTTTCGGCCTTACCCTGTTGGAAGACGGCGTCTTCTACCCGGAAGATTTCCGCCATGAACATTACCTTCTCATCGAAGAAAGCCGCCGAAAAATCCTGTTCAGCGGCTGTTCTCACAAGGGAGTACTGGATATCGTCGACTGGTTTAAGCCCGATGTCCTGATCGGCGGCTTCCATTTCTCCAAGCTGCCGCTCGATGACACGCTCAAACACTATGCCGGGTATCTGGACCGTTACCCCACGCAGTACTACACCTGCCACTGCACCGGGACACAACAGTTTTCTTTCATGAAAAACCATATGAAGCGTCTGCACGGATTATCCTGCGGGGACGTGATCCATATTTGAAAACTGCTCCTTCCCGGCCTGCTTTCCATGGAAAGGTTCCCCTATCGCACGATCCTGTAATACGTCTTCGCCGTCAGCAGGTAACTTGCGCCATACACCGCCACGAACACCACGATCACACCCACCGTGCCAAAGAAGAGCAGATCCGTCCGGAAGAATTCCACCGCTCCCATCAGCCTCCTGACCATAAACATGCCGGCCATCGTGTGCATAATGGCTCCCACAAGCGGCAGCCCGAACACCAGCAGGATCTGTCTGCCCACCGTGCCCCGAATCTCCCGGTCACTCATGCCCACCTTCTGCATAATATCAAAATTATTTCTGTCCTCGTAGCCTTCCGTGATCTGCTTGTAATACATGATCAGGATCAGGCACATAAAGAAGATCAGGCCGAACAGGATGCCGAGAAACAAAAGCGCGCCGTACATGGTCTTCAGATCACGCCTGCTCTCCACGCCGTTTGTCATGTCGAAGAATCCCGGCCTGCCCTGGCACCACTGCGCAAATTCTCCCAGGAAAGCGTCTCTTTGCGCATCCTCTTCGTCCAGGACGATCCCCACAAACCGGTAACTGCTTTCCAGAAAAGCGGGCAGATCCGTCACGCCGTTAGCCTTTGCCCAGACCCGCACACACTCTTCCTGCGCCTGTCTGTCCTTCACCACCATCAGATAGCGGGCGTCAAAGGTATTGTCCGCCGCCTTCGGATACGGGAAAAAGTCCGAGATCTCCTCTCGTACCTGCAGCTTCACACCGAAGAAATCAACGCTGTCATAGCCATAATCCATACCGTTACAATAGATCAGGACTTCATGATCCCGCAGGCTGACAGACCGGCCCTCGATCCTTGCATACTCATCCATTGTCAGGATCCCCAACTGGTAATCCTCCGCGTAATCCCTAAAATTTTCCTTTTCCCGCCTGACTAAAAAGCGGTCCTTCTCCTTTCTGACTGCAAGGTTCATCCTGTCATAGATATCCACTCTTGTGGCCGCAAGGCCATATTTCTCTTCCAGCGCCGAGATCTCCTTTGTCACCTCTTCCCTGTCGATCTTTTCTTCCCCGTAGAGCGCCGTCATATCATAAGGATGCACGAAATGCACCAGACTGTCCATGCCCAGATAAAGCGAGACCGTACAGATCAGGGTGATGATCACCATCGTGGAGAAAATACAGATATTGGAGAGACCGGCCGCATTCTTTTTCATGCGGTAGAGCATCCCTGAGATGGTGATAAAATTGCCCGGTTTATAGTAAATTCCCTTCCGGCCCTTCATCCATTTGAGGAAAACGATACTCCCCGATGCAAACAGAAGATAGGTTCCCACGATGACCCAGAATACCGCCAGCACAAAGTTGATAAAGATCATATCGTCCAGCTGGGAGGTGACGGAAATATAGTAGCCAGACACCAGCGCCGCCAGGCCTGCAAGCGCATAAACCCACAAAAACCTCGGCTCCTTTTCCCCCTTCTTACTGCCGCTCATCAGCTCGATCGGACGGGCCTTACCGACCTGCACAAGCCCCTGCGCGAAATTCATGCCAAACACGCAGAGGAAGTAGACCGCCGTCTCCCGGAATGCCTGCGGATCAAACACAAACTGCACATCCACCGACAGATTGCACATCCGCAGTAACATCAGGAACAAAAGCTTCGACAGCGCCATGCCGAGTATCACGCCGCCCGCCAGCGCCCCCGCATACAATAGGACCGTCTCGAAGAACAGCATCATGCCGATGTGCTTCTTCTCCAGGCCCAGGATATGATAGAGGCCGAACTCCTTCTGCCGCCTTTTCACCAGAAAGCTGTTCGCATAGATCAGGAAAAGGATCAGGATCAGCGAAAGGATCCCCTTTCCCATATACAGCATCATCCACGCATAACCGCTTCTGGGCAGCACTCTGATGATATCGTTGTGCAGGATGGATGAAAACACAAAATAGATAAACACCGAGAAAATGCCTGCTGCCAGATAGGGAAAATAGACATTCCCGTTTCTCAGGATCCCCTTCCATGCCATGACGGGCAGAATCCTCCGCGCCGATGCTCTGCCTGCCGCCGTCTCTTTTCCGGTCAATTCTTTTCCGCTCCTCATTTCTATGATCACACCGCCTTTCTCTTGATGGACTTATCTGCCCCTGTTTCCGTCTGCAGTACCGTCAGGGCGTCGGAGATCATCTTATACATGGCCTCATTGCTCTGGCTGCCCTTATAGATCTGATGGAACACGCAGCCGTCCTTGATGAACAGCACGCGTCCCGCATGACTGGCCGCCTGAATGCTGTGGGTGACCATCAGGATCGTCTGCCCCTCTCTGTTCACCTCCCCGAACAGGCCAAGCAGCTTATTTGCCGCCTTGGAATCCAGGGCCCCTGTCGGTTCGTCCGCCAGAATGATATCCGGTTTTGTGATCAGCGCCCGGCATACGGCCGCCCGCTGCCTCTGTCCACCCGACACCTCGTAGGGATATTTATCCAGAATATCCGCAACGGACAGCTTCTGCGCAAGCGGCTGTAACCGCTTCTCCATCTCCCGGTAACCGGCCCCTGCCAGCACCAGCGGCAGATAGATATTGTCCTTCAGAGACAGCGTATCCAGCAGATTGAAATCCTGAAAGACAAATCCCAGATGTTCCCTGCGGAACGCGCAGATCTCTCTGTGCCGGATCTGGGACAGATCCTTTCCGTTTAACAATACCTGGCCGCTGGTAGCCTTATCCAGAGAGGCGAGAATGTTGAGCAGTGTGGTCTTGCCGGATCCCGACTCCCCCATGATCGCCACATACTCCCCCTCCTCCACCGAGAAATTCACATCGCTCAGCGCCTGCACCTTGACCGCTCCCAGTCTGGTGGTATATACCTTCTTTACATTCCTTACTTCCAACAATGACATAATGTGGTTCCACTCCTTTTCTTTTCCCGGAATTCTTCTCCTTCCGGCCGTACCTGTCGCAGCCGGCCGTTTTCTCTTCCTTACTCTTACGATTATAGAGAAAGAAGAAATGTCCTGCCATGCATCCGGCTAACATTTCTTCCCTTCAACCTTACATTTCTGTCACTTATATAAGGGTACCATTCACAATGCCTTACCCCTCTGCAGGGCATCCGCCGGCAACTCTGCGGTTTCATACTCTCCGTCCCCTTCTCTTTCTCTTCCGCTCCCTGTCCGTTGCACCACAGATATGCATGAAAAGCAAGATTTCTACTGCGCAAATCCCAGGATGACCTTCGTTCCTCTTCCCGGCACAGAACTCACACGGATCGTATGGGACATTCTGCCCATGATCTGGTCGCACAGATACAGCCCGATTCCCGTCGATTTCCTTTCCATCCGTCCGTTGTAGCCGGTAAAGCCCCGCTCGAAGATTCTCGGCAGGTCGCTCTCCCGGATCCCGATCCCCGTATCCTCGATCACAAAATAAGAAACTCTGCCCTGCTGCCTGTTGCCCGCTACATCTGCGCCGTAGATCGCAATGCCGCCCTGACGGGTATATTTCAGCGCATTGGAGAAGACCTGTTCTATCACAAAGGACAGCCATTTCTCATCCGTCACCACCCGGATCTCAAATTCCTCCAACGCAAAGGAAAGACCGCTGCGCAAAAACAGGACCGCATATTTGCGCACCGCCTGCTTGACGATCTCCCGTACCTCACAGTTCCGGAAAAGAAGATCCGAAGAGAGGCTGTCCAGTCTGGCGAAATAAAGCGCCATCTGCGCATACTGTTCGATCTTGAAAAGCTCCTCCCGCTGCGCCTGCCGCCCGCCGCTGCGCTGCCCGTCCTCCCCTGTATCCGCATCGTCGTCCTGCAAAAGCAGCCGCAGCGCGGCGATGGGCGTCTTGATCTGATGGGTCCACATGGTATAGTAGTCCGCCATGTCCTTCTTCTTCTCGTCGTACTGCGTCAGAAACTTCCGTTTCTCCTGCCGCATCTCTTCCAGAAGTTCCTGGTACAGAGATTCCTGCAGTCCTGCCGCCTCGGGCAGATTTTCCTCCCGCACCTCTTCCTGCTCCAGAGCCAGAAGCAATGTCCGGCACCGTCTGTAATACCGCAGGAAATCCACTGCCAGAAATATCCCGCCGAAAAACAGCGTCAGGAACACCGCATACAACATATTTAGATAAATCTGCTCGTAACCATAGAGAAAGGCGACCAGAAAGAAGACTGCCACGATAAAGACATAGGCCAGTATGGTTCTGTATTTTTCTTTCAGATAGGATCTCCCGATCTGAAAACTTTGCTTTCTGCGTTCCATGGCACTTTTTTCCTTTCTCCCGTTACGATTCACAGCTGCCGACTGCTCATAGCAGCGACATTTGCGATGGCAGATTTCTCTTCTCAATCGCTTAATTGATACCCGACGCCCTTTTTTGTCAGGATAAAATCCCTGACCCCCGCCTCCTCCAGCTTCCTGCGCAGACGGTTCATATTCACGGTCAGCGTATTGTCATCCACGAAACACTCATTGTCCCACAACCGCTTCATGATCGTTTCCCGGCCGACTGTCTTCCCCGCATTCTCATAGAGAAGCTGCAGAATACGGAATTCATTCTTTGACAGCTCCAGCTTCACGCCCTGATACAACAGGCTCATGTCCGCCAGATTCAGGATCACATTCCTATGCTCCATCACTGCCGACTGGTTTTGAAAAGCATAGGTCCGCCGCAGGATCGCCTGCACCTTGGCCAGGAGCACCTCCAGGTCAAAAGGCTTCACGATAAAGTCGTCCCCGCCCATATTCATCGCCATCACGATATTCATATTGTCTGCGGCGGACGAGACGAACACCACCGGCACCTGCGAGATCTTCCTGATCTCGCCGCACCAGTAATAACCATTATAAAAGGGCAGTCCGATATCCAGCAGCACCAGCTGGGGGTCAAAGGAGACAAACTGCGGCAGAATGTCCTCGAAGTCCTCCGCGCAGGCCGTCTCGTAACCCCATCTGGAAAGATACTTACTAACCTGCTCCGAAATTACGGTATCATCCTCAACGATCAATATTCTGTACATGTCTGTCTGCCTTTCTGCTTAACTTTCATTTTCCGAAAGATTCTACCTATATTTCAGATTCCCTGTTTTCATTTCATCCATCCTGCCTGCAAACAATTCGTCAAACACCTGCTCACATGGCACTTTACGCATTCGTCTCTCTTTGGAATTCTCCTGTATTCTGAACGTGGTCTGACCTTTTCCCAGACAGTAACTCAAATAAGATCTAATATACGGTTCCGCCTCTTCTCTGCTAAGACCAATTTCCTTTCGAAGTCTTATAAAAGATGACAACACGCTGATACAGTTAGCTCCTCCGATCGCAACCATTCCATTGCGCGCATTTTTATCATCTGAACAAAATACATAAATCTGTTCTCCAAATTTCATATTCAGGAACTGCAGCAACACATATGATTTCAATTCACCAAGGTTTCGTCCTGCTCCCATAGCATCACAGTCTAACTTCAATTTTTCAAGAAAATCTTCTCGTGTAATCTTATAAGCATCCAACTTTGATACCGCAGCAAAGTTTTCCTCATAATATCCATCTCTATATGCATCACAGCCAATCCGCAGCATCCTGATATATGCCACCGGAGCCAATTCACCATAAATTTCTGAAAGTTCATCCACGATCGCTTCGTCATCGTAAAGTAAGATTGCCTGATCCACAATTTCAGCTTCAAGCCATTCGGACAGTCCGGCATTATTATATTGCAAAACTTCAATGCTGATCTGTTTATGGCAATAAAAAATATAATCTGGCATTGCCATAATTTTATCTATCAACCTGTTCGTATCATCCTTGCGTATCAAATACATCTTGGAAATAAAATCTGTGTCCAGCAAGGCGTATTTCTCATTTGCCATACACCCTCCTTAGTTTTCTTCACCAAAATCTTTTTTGATCTTCTCCAAGTATGCCTTATCCGACTCTTCTCTGGTAGCTGTAAGAAGATCATATTCACAGTTGAATGCAAGATTCTCAAGCAGGCTGCCATAATAAAGCAGCCGCTCACCTGTCTGCTGCCATCTTCTTGCTTTTCCAGTCAGTTCAATTCGAAGCATAACACGATTCGAGTCTGCCTTGAGTAATTGCTGTGCTTTTTCCTGCACAATGATTCCGCTCTCTACCAAACGCATAACAACTGCTTTATATGGAAGTGCAAAAATATCCATTAAAACAAGTACATCATCAACATCTATTTTCTCTTTGGACAGTCCAAAGAGCTTAAACTGTTCTGACAGACACGTATCCGGCATCAGTATAAGCCCCGCAAAAGCATTTGCCTCCAAATCCTCCTGCGTTGCAGCTTCGTCATCGAATGTTTTTGCTTCTAATATAGAGCCGTTCGTAATGGTACTTGTGTTGATATCCTCTGCATAACAGCGAATATGGTAAAGCTCATGTGCCGTTGCAAAAATCTGTTTGCACATGGAGAGCCCTGAATTGGCACATAGAAAGACAGTTCCTCTTTTTACAAATGTAAAAGCCCACAGCTCGTCATCATGAAACGGAAATCTGAGAACTTCCAGTGAAAGCTCTCTCTTTCTCGCATAGTTCAAAACAATACCAAAGATCGAGTCTCGTATAATCGTATTACCGCAATAATTAGCCGCAAAAGTTACAGACTGCTCCTTAATCTTTTCGAATTGTCTATTCTGTTTCTTATATAAGCTTTCGGCAAAAACATCACCCATCAACAGTCCCACACCTCCATCATCGCGCTTCCATTCTCTCGTACTTTCCGATGAAACAAAATCATATCTGAAAGCTTATCTGCTATCTCCAGAGCATTTCTTGCCTGTTCAGAGTCAACCTTTCCCATAAACGCATGCACAAGATCTGTATCCATCTCATTTCGCTGAACCTTAACCAGTTCCTCCATCCTTACTCCAAGAAACTCCGCGATCTGTTTCAATTCCACAGCATTGATCATTCGTGCTCCATTTAACATTTTACTTATTGTCTGCTTATTTGTCTGCAGTGCTTCTGCAAGGTCTATCTGTTTCTTATTCTGCTGTCTCAGAATTGTAAGAATATTCCCGGCGATCATCCTATTCATATCGATCATTTCGTATTCCTCCTTACAGGATACAACCAACTGCTTCCACTATAGTATATGCCAAATACATTATATGGTCAATATTATCATTACTTTTTTTACACTTTTAATCTTTTGGTTTCTGTTTTGGTTACCTCTTTAAAATGAGACGCAACATAAAAAACGGATGTCAGATTTCCTCCAACTTCCGTTTATCATCAGAGTGCGAGCAGAACCATCCATGTAACCGACAGTTCTGCTCTATCTCATTACCGTTATTATTCCGCCCTTGCCATCGCCATCTTGAAATCCTTCTGATCCTTAAAGATCTCATGCGTATACGGATTGCGCTTCTGCTGCTTCGCCCGCATAAGGATGACCGCGAAGACCGCCACATTAACTACGATCGAAAGCACGGAGATGATCCCCTGGGCCGCAGGATTGGCCATGGTCGGCATCGCTTCCCCGAAAGCGGCCGCCGCCCCCGCCTCGCCGTATACCGAGGACACCGTCGTAAAGCGGCTGCCATCCTGGAACAGCGGGAATACCTGGGCGAACATACACCAGAGCGCCAGCGTGTTGGCCCGGTTCTGGATCCAGCCACCCTTATTCCAGAGCGCATTGGCCACCGTCGGCGCCAGCAGCAGCGCGAAGCCGCAGTACCATGCATGAGTCGGCAGATTCAGATATGTGTACTGGAAATTCCAGATATCGTAAGCCAGAATATAATACCATGTCATATCTGGCCAGAGCATATCCTTCTTATCTCTGGAAGAATAGATCCCCCACCAGCCGGTCATACAGAAAATATTGATCAGGCCCGCTATACCGTTTAAGATATTCCACCAGCCGCCGTAAAGCCATACGCCCTCGGAAGATTTCCACCAGCCGCCCATGACAGAGCCTGCACGGACAGCCGACTCGAAATCCGATACAACGGCGATCAGAATATTGATGGCCACGATCACAAAAGGAAATACTTTAAACGCATGAGATTTCCCCAGGCCGCCCCAATGATATTTGATGATCATAAAACCGATACAACCGGCCAGCGCCGCATAGAGCTTGGCATAGTGGAACCAGCTGTTCATATGCACATAAGTCTGGTTGTTCAGCGCCCACTCTGCGCCTTTCGCCGCACCCACATAAATGGAAATAAAATACACCGTCAGCACCGCCGGAATCACAAAGAAACAGACTGCGCCGCCCGCCTTGGAACGCCGCGCGATCTCATTCATAATGACCAGCCCGGCAAAGACCATCACCCATCCCAAAATCTGCCAACCTGTCATACCACCGCTTAAATGAAACATAATCACACACTCTCCCCTCTCCCATTTCTCAATATACTTCTATCTCCTTGATGTTAAACTCATTCCCCTGCAGAAGCCACGTATCCGGGCTGTGACAGCAGGGGCATATCTTCCCGTGTTCCACGGTGGCATAGGTCCGGCCGCAGCCTTCACAATAGGTGAGCGCCGGGATCGTCTCCACCACCAGTTCCGCTTCCGCAAACAGTTCTCTCTTCTTCGCCGCCCACTGCCAGCAGTTGTGCAGATAAGACTCGATCACCGTTGAGACCTCACCCAGCTCCAGCACCACCCTGGAAATGCCCTCCACCTCATTCTCTGCCGCCACCTTCTCCAGACTGTCCATAATATGGAACACCACGCCTAATTCATGCATCCCGTTACCCTGCCTGTCCTTTCAATTCCTTCTGCAAATCTCCGGTACGAAATACTGCTCTCTCCTCCCGGTCAGACCACACTGCCTGCAGACTGTAGTGTCAATCGGCATTCTGGCTCCTCTTAAACTTGATCTTCAAAGACTGCTTGACCATATTGGGCAGCACATATTTCAGCTTATCTTCCGACCTGACCATCTCCGAGCAGCCCGGCAGTTCACGATGCAGGCTGATGGCGTCGAAGACGCATTTCGTCGTGCAGATCCCGCAGCCGATACACTTATTGGGATCCACCACCGATGCGCCGCAGCCCAGACAGCGGGACGTCTCCGCCTTCACCTGTTCCTCCGTCAGCGTGTGGGAAAGATCGCGGAAGGAACGCGCCTGCGCTTCCTGCGCCTTCTCCGGCCGCTGTCTGTCCGTATTGTCATAGCTGGCGATAAAGAGATTCTCCTTATCCAGTTCGATGAAATCTCTCCTGTTCCTGCCGATCGTCAGCGTACAGTGCTCATGCACGAAACGATGCAGGGAAACGGCTCCCTCTCTGCCTGCCGCAATGGCGTCAATGGCGAACTTCGGCCCTGTATACACATCGCCGCCCACGAAGATATCCGGCTCCGCCGTCTGATACGTCAGGCTGTCCGCAATCGCGCCGCCGTTTGGCCGAAGCGCCACCTTCGTGCCCTGTAACAGGTCGCCCCATACGATTCCCTGACCCACACTGAAGATCACTGCCGAGCAGGCAACCGTCATCGTCTCTTCCTCATCATAGACCGGCGCAAATCTGTGGTTGTCATCAAAGACGCGGGTGCATTTCTGAAATACCACACCGGCCACCCTGCCGTTCTCCTGCAGGATCTCCTTCGGTCCCCAGCCGTTATGGATGTCCACATGCTCTTCTATCGCCTCCAGAATCTCCTCCCTGCTGGCCGGCATCTCGTCCCGGTTCTCCAGACAGAACATGGATACCCTGCCTTCCCCGCAGCGGGTGCTTACCCTGGCCGCGTCGATGGCCACATTGCCGCCGCCCACAACGACCACATCGCCGCCCAGATCGAAGCCTTCCTTCCGGCCGGCTTCTCTTAAGAATTCCACTGCCGTATAGACTCCGGCCGCATCCTCACCCGGCACACCGGGCTTCCTGCCGCCCTGACAGCCGATGGCAAGATAGAATCCCTTATAGCCCTGCGCCCGCAGCTGATCGATGGTAACGTCCTTCCCCACTTCCACGCCGCATCTGATCTCCACGCCCATGGCCTTTATGACCTCGATCTCCGCCTCGATCAGATCTTTCTCCAGCTTATAAGACGGGACACCGTAGGTCAGCATACCGCCGGGCTTCTCGTTTTTCTCAAAAATGATGGGCCGGTAGCCCTTCTCTGCCAGAAAATACGCGCAGGAAAGCCCAGCCGGGCCGGCGCCTACAATGGCGATCTTCTCCTCGAAACCGCCCTTTAAGGACGGCACCACCTTCTTCGGGATATAGCGCGTCTTAGCATGCAGATCCCGCTCCGCCACGAAGCGCTTCACCGCATCGATGTCCACCGCCTCATCCAGCGTGCCGCGGGTGCAGGCGTCCTCACAACGTCTGTTGCAGATACGTCCGCAGACGGCCGGCAGCGGATTGTCTTTCTTGATCAGTGCCAGCGCCTCCCCATAGCGCCCTTCCTTCGCCAGTTTCAGATAACCTTGCACCGCGATATGGGCCGGACAGGCCGTTTTACAGGGAGCCGTACCGGTATCGTAACAGTTGATTCTGTTCACATCCCGGTAATTATGAGTCCACATATGCTCTCCCCACTTCTGCTCCTGAGGAAGCGGCATCTTCGGGTAAGTGACCTCACTGCCGTCCTTCCGGCACAATTTCTGTCCCAGCTTCACCGCACCCGCCGGACAGGACTCTACACATTTGCCGCAGGCCACGCATTTGTCCTTATCCACCTTCGCAATATAGGCTGAGCGGGACATATTGGGTGTGTTGAAAAGCTGTGAGGTGCGCAGCGCATAACACACATTCACGTTACAGTTACAGATGGCGAAGATCTTATTGGCGCCGTCGATGTTCGTGATCTGATGAACGAAGCCGTTCTCCTCCGCCTGCCGGAAAATCTCCAGCGCCTCTTCCTTCGTGATATAACGGCCGTCCTTCTGGGTCTCCACCACATAGTCCGCCATATCGCCCACTGCCACGCACCAGCCCTCCGGATCGTCCGCGCATCCCTCGTCGTGCTTCAACCTGGAACGCCGGCAGGAACAGGGGCTTGCCGCATACTTGCCCTCGTACTTCGAAAGCCAGTAAGAGATATGCTCCAGATTAATCGATTCGCTCTCCATCTCGATGGCCTTCTCCACCGGAATGACATGCATACCGATCCCGTTGCCGCCCTCCCCCACGAAAGGCGTCACATGCTCTAACGGCAGTCTCGACATATGTTCGAAGAACAGCGTCACCTCCGGATGCTCTTCGATCACCTGATTGTTCATATTGAAAAATTCTCCCGATCCGGGCACAAACATGGGTAGCACGTACTGTTTCTCCCGCTGCGGGTTCTCCCAGTTGTATTCCAGAATGCCCTTGACCGACATCTCCTGCAGCTTCGGTTCCAGTTCCCTGGCCGGAATCCCCGTAAGCTTCACCATTTCCGGCAGAGTCTTCGGCTTACGCACGCCCATTTTCAGCGCGATCTGCGCTTCCTCGTCGGTCACCACGCCGGCCAGCCCCCAATATTCCGGATCGTCCCGTGTGATCTTCTTAATCCCCAGCTTCTGGGGAATCCTGTCCGTGATCATCTTGCCCAGCTTAACGATACTCTCCCGCTCCGGCCCGCTGTGATCCGGCTTATGTACCGGATAAACGTATTCCGGATATTTCTCCTTGTCCAGTTTTCTCTCCATAACCCCTCTCCTGTCCTTTCTGTATTATCTCTCTATCCCGGCCGCCTTCCCGGATTTTCACATGTTCCAGTCTCTCACCTGCTCCGACAGCCAGTTTGCCCATTCCTGTATCCCTTCCCCTGTCTTGGCGCAGACCGGGATGACCCTGGCCTGCGGATTGCGCCTGTGCACATATTCCCGGCACTTCTCCAGATCGAAGTCAAAATAGGGCAGCACGTCGATCTTATTCACCAGCACCACATCGCAGACAGAGAACATCAACGGGTACTTGAGTGGCTTGTCATGCCCCTCCGGCACCGACAGGATCATGGCATTCTTCACCGCCCCCGTGTCAAACTCCGCCGGGCATACCAGATTCCCCACATTCTCCAGGATCACCAGGTCAAGCTCAGCCGGATCCAGTCCTTCCAGTCCCTGTCTGGTCATCCCCGCGTCCAGATGACACATCCCGCCGGTATGCAGCTGAATGACGCGCACCCCAGACGCAGAGATCGTCCGGGCATCCACATCGGAATCGATATCCGCCTCCATAACGCCGATCCGTAACGTGTCTTTCAGCGCCTCTATGGTCCGCATCAGCGTGGTGGTCTTGCCGGATCCCGGCGAGGACATGAGGTTTAACAGGAAGAGCTTCTTCTCCTTCAGTTCCTGCCGCAGCAGTTCGGCCTGTCTGTCGTTATCCGCAAAGACGCTCTGTTTGATCTCCAATATTCTGACTTCTTTCATGTAGGTACTCCCTTTTTCTTTCAATTATGACTCTATTTTATCATTGATAAGTTTTAAAGGCAACAGACAATCCGGCATTAATTTACCATACCCGCATCCATTCACAGGATTTTCAAAAAGTCAATAGGAAAAAATTATAATTTTCTTCGACTTTTTTCGGATTTTTCTATTATTTTCCATGATTTTGTTATATAATCATTCTATAAAGTTTAAAAGGAGGAATAGTAATATGGCAAAAGAAATGATTGCAATGCTTCTGGCCGGCGGACAGGGATCTCGTCTGTATGCGCTGACCGAGAAGCTTGCAAAACCGGCAGTTCCTTTTGGCGGTAAATATCGTATCATCGACTTCCCGCTTTCTAACTGCGTCAATTCAGGCATCGATACCGTGGGAATCCTGACCCAGTATCAGCCGCTGGAATTAAATGAGTACATAGGCAACGGTCAGCCCTGGGATCTGGACCGTCTTTACGGAGGCGTGCATGTGCTGCCGCCCTATCAGAAGGCACACGGCTCAGACTGGTACAAAGGCACAGCCAACGCGATCTATCAGAATATATCCTTTATCGAACGTTACGACCCGAAATATGTCATCATTCTTTCCGGTGATCAGATCTGCAAGCAGGACTACAGCGACTTTCTGAAGTTCCACAAGGAGAAGAATGCGGAGTTCAGCGTGGCGGTCATGGAAGTGCCCTGGGAGGAGGCTCCCCGCTTCGGCCTGATGGTAGCCGATGAGAACGACAAGATCACGGAGTTCCAGGAGAAACCGAAGAACCCGAAGTCCAATCTGGCTTCCATGGGTATCTATATCTTCAACTGGGATATCCTGAAACAGTACCTGGAGGAGGACGAGGCTGACCCGAATTCCGAGAACGATTTCGGCAATAACATCATCCCCAACCTTCTGCGCGACCATCGCCAGATGTATGCTTACCATTTCAACGGCTACTGGAAGGATGTGGGAACCATCGCTTCCTTATGGGAAGCCAATATGGAAGTGCTGGATCCCGAGCACAGCGGCATCAACCTTTTCGATGAGAACTGGAAGATCTACAGCCGTAACGCCGGCATGACCGGACATAAGATCAACCCCGGCGCAGTCGTGGAGAATTCCATGATCACGGACGGCTGCCGGATCAAGGGCAGTGTGAAACATTCCATTCTCTTTGGCGGCGTGAAAGTGGAAGCAGGCGCCGTTGTGGAAGATGCGGTTCTGATGGGCGGCACCACCGTCAAGGCAGGCGCCGTTGTGAAGCACTGTATCGTAGCGGAGAATGTGACAATCTGTGAGAATGCCGTGGTGGGTGCGATGCCTTCCGGCGATGAGAACGGCGTGGCTACTGTCGGCTCCGGCGTTACCATCGGCGAGAATGCCGTGGTAGGCCCCAATGCCATGGTCAGAAATAATGTAGAAGGTGGTGAAGAGCAATGGTAAAATCAAACACAAGTGTAGTCGGTATTATTTTCCCAAACAGTTATGATGCTCTGGTCCCGGAACTGGTCAGCGTGCGTTTGATGGCTTCCATTCCTTTTGCCAGCCGTTACCGTATCATCGACTTTATCTTGTCGAGTATGACTCATTCCGGCATCGACAATATCTCTGTTGTCGTGAATAAGAACTATCACTCCCTGATGGATCACTTAGGTTCCGGACGCGAGTGGGATCTGATCCGCAAGAACGGCGGTCTGCGCATCTTCCCTCCTTTTGCGGAGAAGGAAGTGGGCGGCCCTTATGTGGGACGTGCCAGCGCACTTGCAAGTCTTCTGGACTTCCTGAAAGACCAGAAAGAGAAATACGTGATCATGTCGGATACCAACGTGGTAGTCAATTTTGATTTCAGCGCTATGCTGCAGGCTCATATCGACAGCGGCGCGGATATGACGATCGCCTACAACGAGCAGGAGATCCCCGATGAGCTGCTGAACTATCCGACCAATGACCGGATCTTCTACTATACCTTTGACGTGGAAGACGGCCGGCTTAAGAAAGTGTATATCAATCCGAAGACAGAAGGCGTACAGAAGCTGTCCATGAACATCTTCGTCGTTGACAGAGAACTGCTGATCGATATCGTGAATGACGCGTATATCCAGGGACGTTCCTTCTTCATGCGCGACGTTATCATGCCGCAGCTTGGCAAGCTGAACGTACAGGCTTACAAGTATACGGACTATGTGGCACGGATCAGCGGTATGAAGAGTTACTTCGATGAGAATATGAAGCTTCTGGATGACTATAATCTGGATGCCCTCTTCTCCTCCGCTCCTATCTATACGAAGATCCGCGGCGATAACCCGACACACTACAAAGACGGCGCCAGGGTGCAGAACGTGATGATGGCTGACGGCTGCGTGATCGAAGGCGAAGTGGAGAACAGCGTGATCTTCCGCGGCGTTAAGATCGGTAAGGGCGCTACCGTAAAGAACTGTATTCTGATGCAGGATACCGTGGTGGAAGCCGGCGCTAATGTGGAATATCTGATCACGGATAAGAACGTGACGATCTCTGCCGGCAAGGAGATGAAGGGAACGGATACCTTCCCTGTTTATATCGAGAAGTTTAAGGTTGTGTAAACAGATTTGCAGTCTACAGTTTCTTCAAACGATGCGGGACAGTGTTCTGTCCCGCATCGTTCTTTACATTTTACCAGATCATCATACGCTGACTACTCCTCCGCCTGCCCAAGCAGCCGCTCCAACATCTCCACATACTCTTTAAACTGCTTCCTGCCAAACGCCGTCAGAACGCAGCTCGTCTGTGGCTTCCGGTTCACGAACGCCTTACTGACGGTTATGTACCCGGCCTCCTCCAACTTCTTAAGCTGGGCACCCAGATTCCCGTCTGTAGCCTCCGTGATCTTCTTTAATTCTTTGAAATTCTTCTCCCCGGTCAGCAGCGCAGACAGGATCGCCAGGCGCAGCTTCGTCTGGAAAGCCTCCGGTATCGCATTTATTTCCATAGGTGACCTCGATCATTCTTCCCGTGCAGACAGAGCCCCAACAGGATCATGCCCACGCTCATCAGACACTGGATCCCTACCCGGCTGGCAGAGATCCGCGTCCCCATGCCGCCCCAGGTTCCATAAGGCACTTCCTTCATGCTCAGAAACAGGACGAAATAGAAAATGCTGTAAACCGCCGTCAGCGCCGTGATCAGTTTTCTCTTCGCCAGGATCCCTGTCATGAACAATGCAAACAGGACCGGCAGCACCTCGATCAGTTCTCGGCACCGCCACAATGTATTGATCTTATCATTGTTGCCGCCGGGAATCAAACTGATATACAGCCTTCCGAGAACCAGGGTACCGATCAGCACGATCATCCAGATCTTCACCATGCCCTCACATATTTCATTTCCCGTTCTTTTTACTCTCTTATAGAAATAGGCAAACAGGAACGCATACCCTGTGACAAGCAGAATGCGCCCGCACCACCAGAAGATCCTCGCTGCCGGATATCCATAGCCGAACAGATTGCGGACCATGTATGCAATCTCCTCCAACAGCCACGCCGCCAGATTACAGATTCCGATACCGACGAAGTAAAAGGAGATCCGAGAAAGGTCCTGCCTTGTCCTCTCGATCACTCTCCTGATCAGTGTGATATCATCCATTGCCATCTCTATTTGCTTATTCATGCCCTTATTCACATCCTTATCCATATCATTTCCCTTCTCAGCCTGCCGTCCTTGTTCAGACCGCCGTTCTTGTTCAAACCACCGCCCTTGTTCAAACCGCCGTCCTTGTTCAGACCGCCGTCCTTGTTCAGACCGCCGCCCTTATTCAAACCGCTGCCCTTGTTCAGACCGCCGCCCTTCAACCGTAGCCTTAGACGCTGTCTTCACTGTCTCCATTGTCTTAACTGTCACTCCTTGCTTTGCCAAAAACATACTCCACGACCCGTCTCCTAATACCTCAATGCAACCTGTCTTTCTCTATCCTGCCATCCCTGATCACCACCGTGCGGTCACAGTAGCCGGCGATCTCCTTATCGTGCGTCACCAGCACAAGCGTCTTGTGCAGCTCCTTTTGCAGCCCAGTCAGCAGTTCCATCACCATCCGGCCCGAAGCCTCGTCCAGATTGCCGGTAGGCTCGTCCGCCAGGATCAGTTCCGGGTCGTTCATCAGGGCCCGGCCAATGGCCGCCCGCTGCTTCTCTCCGCCGGAAAGCTCATTCGGATAATATTCCAGCCGGTTCCCGATCTGCAGCCTGGCCGCCATCTCCTCCACCCGCCTGAGCGCCTCTTCCACATTCCGGTGCTCTAACAACAGCGGCAGGATCATATTATCCCGCACCGACATGTGGTCCAACAGCTTATAATCCTGAAAGACGAACCCCACCTGTCTTCTGCGGTACGCCTCCATGCGCTTCCCCGTATAACCGGACAACGCCTCTTTTCTATAATAAATGACGCCTTCCGTCGGCGCAAGCAGTCCGCCCAGTATTTTCAACAAAGTCGTCTTCCCGCACCCGGATCTGCCCATGATACAGACAGCCTCCTTCTCCCGCACATCCAGAGAAAGCTTCCGGATCACTTCCACGCGCTCCTGCTTCATCGTCCTGCTATTCTCTATAAGATAGCTTTTCTTCAGGCGGTGTATGCTAAGAAGATTACCTCTCTCATCGTTCATCCCGTCCTCCCCTTTCTTATAGTAATCGCCAAATCGCCCTGGCGCCTTATACCTGTCCTATCCGCGCGCCTTAGTCCCCGCTGTATTTCTGCAGCAGGCGCCTTCGCAGGAACAGATACCCGCCATACTGCACCAGCCAGAACAACGCAACCGCTCCCGCATATTTTAACAGCGTGATACTCCACATCTGACTGACTTTTGTCACATCTGCCTGGTACACATAGTCACAGAGAAAGAACACTGCCCCCATAACGGAAGCCGCCGCCATCGGTACGATCGTGCTCATTTTCAGCTTATCCTGCAGCAGCTTCTGCCAGGCATCCCGTCCCATGCCGATCTGAAAAAGGATATCCCGGCGTTCCTTCTCCTTCTGCAGATCAAGCAGCATCTTCTCCAGAAGAAACGCCTGTTCCTCCAGAAGAACCGAAAGCCCGGTCACCGCCGTCATCCCTTTCACCACCGTATAAATGACATCCGCCGGAAAGTCTGATGCCAGCAGTCCGCCGAACAGAAACACCAGCAGGAAATTGACCGCATAAATGGCAAACATGATATTCCCGTTCAGCCGGCATTCATACACCAGATCGTTCCACAGGAGCAGATGCCGGAAGTACGTTTTCCTCCTGAATCCAAGCAGCTTCCGGATCAGCCGCCCATTGATCTGCAGCATACAATAGATGCCGGTCATATGCAAAAAAGCCGCAAGAATCATCTTCCCCACCGTGTAATCAGACAGAAGATAAAAGGACAGCGCAAGACACAGTCCTGCTGCCGGGATCTTCACGCCATAGGCGATCCGGAATCTGTGCATCGTTTCCCTGCCGTGACTGATATCCGCCAGATACTGTGCCAGATCCTTCCGCCATTGCCTCAGGATCAGAAGCAGCACAGACCCCAACATACCAAGCGCAAACAACAGGATCAGAAGCAGCGTCACTGCGCCGGACATGACAAACATATCCTTACTCACATCCCGAAACATTCCTTTCATACCCGTGTCCCCCGCCAATGTTTCCCCGGAAAGCGACGGCCCTCCTCCCAAAAGGCTATGCGCCGCAACCACGATCAGATTACAGACCGCACTGCAGCCCACAGCCGTACCGAACAGCAAAAGCAGGAACGTGGGACAATACTCTGCCATAAAATTGAGCCAGAAATCTCTGCTTGAGATTCCCAGCATGAGCAGAATGCTGTAGTGCTCCGCTCTCTGCCGGATATAAGCCCGCAGGGAATAGCGGAACACTGCCAGACATACGATAAACAGCGCACCGGATAACAAAAGCATACAGTTCCCAAATCCGCCCACCTCCCCTGTATACGCTTCGGATAAGTAGAACAGCATATGGGCTGACAGACTAAACGGTATCACCGGGATGCAGCAGGTAATGTACAGATCCGCATATTGTGACAGATTCTCTTTGATCCGGTATCTGACGCTCTTCATATTTGCACCTCCATGCCTCCCTGTTCTCAAATCCCCTTCTTCTTATTTACTCTATATTATAGAGTACTCTATCTATGATGTCAACTATTATTCTCATAAAAAAGCAGAGGCAACCGAGACTCGATGTCCCCTGTTACCTCTGCCTGCCGGTACATTCTGTACCAGAATCAATAATTCTCTGCCTTGATCTCGAAATATGCCTGCGGATGCGCACATACCGGACAGATCTCGGGCGCATTGCATCCCACCACGACATGTCCGCAGTTGCGGCACTCCCATACCTTCACTTCACTCTTCTGAAATACTTCCTGCATCTCTACATTCCGCAGAAGCGCACGGTAGCGCTCCTCATGCTGTTTCTCGATCGCCGCAACCTGACGGAATTTGGCTGCCAGCTCCGGAAAGCCTTCCTTCTCTGCAGTTTCCGCAAAACCTACGTACATCTCCGTCCACTCATAATTCTCGCCTGCCGCTGCCGCCGCCAGATTCTCGGCCGTAGTGCCGATCCCATAACGCTCCTTATACCAGATCTTGGCGTGTTCCTTCTCATTATCCGCAGTCTCCTGGAAGATCGCCGCGATCTGCTCGAAGCCCTCCTTCTTCGCCTTGGATGCAAAGAAGGTGTAGTTGTTTCTCGCTACCGATTCACCGGCGATCGCTGCCTCCAGATTCTTCTCCGTCTGTGTACCTGCGTACTTGCTGTTTCCTGTTCCCTGTGCCATCATTTCCTCCATTCTGCATGATCCTTCAAATTTTCTCTTATCTGCCCGCATCTTTTCACCGGTCACGATCCGTCAAAAGACACGTTTGTCTCTGTAAAAAGTATATCCCCGCTTTTTGATTCCTATTCAGTATGCGCTTTATCAGCGAATCTTT
This sequence comes from uncultured Lachnospiraceae bacterium, assembly GCA_947564645.1. Lineage (GTDB taxonomy): Bacteria > Bacillota > Clostridia > Lachnospirales > Lachnospiraceae > UBA3282. The sequence goes on along the minus strand of CANOCU010000031.1, from coordinate 4,573 downwards.
CCTGCGGATATACGATTCCCCAGTCTGCCCGCAGGCTGTCGCACTGCTTCAGCACGGCCATCGTGTCTGCCCACGTCAATACCGGCGACTCCGTCATGCCTTCCCGTATACATTGATTGACATGCGCGATCTCATACTGATATCCTTCATCTTCCACGCCGGCGATCCTCTGCGCCACTTTCCTTTCCACGCTCTTCTTTTCATTTCCGATCGTCACAAGCATTTGTGTCGGTTTCCAGAAATGAGGCACTTTGATAAAACCTTTCGTCCCATAGATCCAGGCGGTATCCAGCATACCGGTACGCACGCCGCTTCCCATGACTGCCAGCTCGCCTCTGTCATACTGCGCAATATAGGCTGCCTGTTCGTCTATCTGAAGATGATGCTCATCCGTATCCACAGAGGCTTTTCCGATCAAGGACAGCGGATCCTTCTTCAGAATCATACGAGAAAAATGCAGGTTATAGACGCCCACATCCAAGAGTCCTCCGCCTGCCCGCTCCATATCAAACAGCCTTGATGCAGGATCCACCTCATTCCGGAAGGAGAAATTCGACTGTACGACCCGTACCTGCCCGATTCCCCTCTCTCCGATCTGGTTCTCTATCTCCTGCATCAGCGGAAAAAATTTCGTCCACACGGCCTCCATCAGAAACGTGTGGTTCCTCCTGGCGCAGTCGGTCATCTCCTGAAACTCCTGCGCATTGATGGCCGCCGGCTTTTCCACCAGCACTCCCTTGCCGGTTTCCATCGCCCTGACCGCCAGTTCCCGGTGCGCCGTGTGCGGTACCGGTATATAGACCACATCGATATCTTCGCGAGACAGCATCTCTTCATAGCTTAGCGCTTGCGGAATATGAAATCTCTGCGCCGCCTCACAGGCCCGCTCTCTGCTTCTGGAGGCAACCGCAACGATCTCCATATCCTCCACCTGCCTGGCACCCTTCATCCAGCGGTCCAGAATTTCCCCTGCTCCCAGCAGGCCCCATCTTATTTTTCGCTTTTCCATCGTCACCTCGTTTGCATCGCGTTACTCCTGCCGGATCTGCGCCGTCATCTCCTGCAGCCATCCCTGTTCTTCCGCATCCAGATACGGAGACAATGTCTCATATACCTTCCGGTGATACGCGTTGAGCCATTCCAACTCCTTCTTTGTCATCAGTTCCGGCAGGATCGCCTCTCTGTCAAAAGGCACCATCGTCAGCGGCTCCAGATACAGGAACTGCCCATAGTCGTTCTTCTCACCCTTACGGCACAGGACCAGATTCTCCAGACGGATGCCGAATCGTCCTTCCAGATACAGCCCCGGCTCGTCGGAGATGATCATACCTTCCTCCAGCGCGACGCTCTCCGTTCCCGGCGCGGTACGCCAGTGAATGCGCTGCGGCCCCTCATGCACACCGAGAAGATACCCTACCCCGTGGCCGGTGCCGTGATTGTAATCCATGCCAAGCTCCCACAGAGGCTGTCTCGCCAGTACATCCAGATTCTGCCCGCTGACGCCTTCCACGAATCTCGCCGCGCCAAGCGCCAGATTCCCGCGGAGCACCATCGTATAATAGCGCTTCTCATCCTCCGTCAGTTTCCCCAACGCTATGGTACGCGTGATATCCGTGGTACCTTCCTTATAATGTCCGCCGGTATCCGCCAGACAGAAGCTCTCCGCCTTCATCTCCACATCCGATTCTGCAGTCGCAGCATAATGTACGATCGCGCCGTGAGGACCATAGGCGATGATCGGAGAAAAGCTAGGCTCCAGGTAGCCGTCCATCTGTGCGCGGAATGTCTCCAGTTTCCCGGCGGCTCCCACCTCCGTGACGACCTCCGTGCCCACATTTGTTTTAAGCCAGTGGATAAACCTTGTCACCGCAACGCCGTCCTTTACATGCGCAGCACGCATATGTTCCATCTCTGCCGGTGTCTTCACCGCCTTCATCAATACGATCGGGCTTGCCTGGTCAAACACCTCCACATGCTCCGGCACCCTCTGCGTCAGCCTGTAATTCACGGCGCCGCTGTCCAGCCAGACCTTCGTTCCCGCAGGCATACTGCTTACCGCCTGTTCGATCTCTTCATAAGGCCTTATCGTCACACCCTCTTTCGTCAGCTTCCGAAGCAGCGGCTCCGGGAAGATCTCCGCATGGGCAAACAGTGTGATCTGCTCTTTCGTCAGCAGCAGATAGGACAAAAAGACCGGCGTATACGCGATATCTCCACCCCGCAGATTGAAAAGCCAGGCGATCTGGTCCAGAGCGGTCACCAGAAGCTGATCCGCCTTCTCTTCCTGCATCCTGGCCCGCACTTCCCGGATCTTGTCCGCCCTGCTCTTGCCCGCATACTCTACATCCAGCTCCCAAACCGGCTCCCTTGAAAGAGGCGGACGGTCCGTCCAGACCGCGCCCACCAGATCCTTACTGCCGTCAAAGGAGATCTGCTTCTCATCCGTCTTCTCCCGGATGGTCTCTACAAAGCGCTTCGTCACCGTCCGGCCGTCAAATCCGATCACGGCCTGCTCCGGCAGATGATCACGCAGATACTCTTCTATCTTCAATACATCCGGCTGCCCGGAACGCATCAGCTCGATCGTACTGTCCTGCAGCTGTCTGTCCGCCTGCAGGAAATACCTGCCGTCCGTCCACAGTGCCGCCTGATCCGGCAGGACTACCAGCGTACCCGCAGACCCGGTAAACCCCGACATGTATTCTCTCGCTTTAAAGTGATCCCCCACATATTCCGAACTGTGAAAGTCATCCGTCGGAACGATATAGGCGGAGAAATGGTTCTCTTCCATTAACTTGCGTAATTGGGTTAACTTCTCGACTGTTTTCATTGTTTTTGTTCCTCTTTTCAGGCTGCCGTTCACGGATCACGGTCCGCTTACGGCAGCCTTTTTCGTTCTGATCGTCCCCGTTTGACACGGCCTGCTCTCTAATACTACGTACTAGATCCGCACAAGCTCGTACTGATCCGTGCCCAGTCCGATCTTCACCGCATGGGCGATGCAGCTCTTCCACTCCGTATCCGGATGGGTCATGAAGAAATGATCATGCCCTTCTTCATTGCCATGTTTCTTCAGATTCTCTCCAAGGATACTGCTCTCCACCGGCGACATCTGATTGCACAGATCCGCACAGGCCTGATCTAACGCCACCGGGTCGAAGGACGCTAACATTCCCACATTGGGAATGATCGGAATATCATTCTCCGCATGGCAGTCGCAGTTGGGCGATACGTCACAGATCAGGGATACATGGAAACAGGGGCGGTCCTTGCAGACTGCCAGACTGTATTCCGCCATTCTGTAATTAAGCACTGCAATGGAATCCTCGAAATCCGCAGCGATCGCATCCTTCGGGCACACCGCCAGACACCGGCCGCAGCCCACACATTTATCATGATCGATATGCGCCTTGCCGTTCTCGATCACCGGCGCCCCGTGCGCACAGATCCTGTCGCAGGCGCCGCATCCGATGCAGGCCGCCGGATCTACACTTGGCTTTCCGTCACAGTGCTGCTCCATCTTACCGGCCCTGGAACCGCAGCCCATGCCGATGTTCTTAAGCGCCCCGCCAAATCCCGCCATCTCATGTCCCTTAAAATGCGTCAGAGAGATAAACACATCCGCATCCATGATCGCATGGCCGATCTTGGCTTCCTTCACATACTCCCCGTTGATGGGCACCAACGTCTCATCCGTTCCCTTCAGACCATCGCCAATGATCACATGACATCCGGTCTGATAAGGGGAGAATCCGTTTATGTATGCCGTCTCCAGATGATCAAGCGCATTCTTCCTGCTGCCCACATACAGCGTATTGCAATCCGTCAGGAACGGTTTGCCTCCCAGCTCCTTCACATAATCCGCCACCACTCTGGCATAATTGGGACGCAGGAACGCCAGATTGCCGTACTCCCCAAAATGGATCTTGATCGCCGCATACTTGTCCGTGAAATCGATCTTCTCGAAACCGGCCGTCTTCATCAGCCGATGCAGCTTCTGCAACAGATTCTCATGCTCCGTCGCCTTAAAGGTGGTAAAATACACATTTGCTTTGTCCATACCGTTCGCCTCCATAAAATTAGAATTAAAAATACCGTTCTTTCGAATCCCTGCTTTATCACAATGCATAAATTTTAACACACCAAAACAATTACCGCTACCCGTCTTTCCAAAATTTAGAATAATTTTACGATCAGTTCAGCCATCCTCGTAAAATGAGCGAATCATGCTTCAATATCCTTTAGTTCTGTACACAAAGCTGCGCACAGATATGCTGAACATCATAGTCACCAACACGTCTTTGCACTTCTATGATCCGCTCTATTTCCGGAAGCTCTTCCTCCAATTCATCCGCAATGGCCTCCGCAGATTTATTTTTCTGCAGCTTTATACAGACAGTCCTTACTAAATACTCTCGTTTTCCTTCCTGTCTTCCTTCTTCCTTCATATCCACAAATGCCTTACACAGATCGTATCTCTTTTCTTCATTTTTCATGCCCGGACCTTCCTCCTTGATTCTGACTTTTGCCACCACTTCCAATAGTTCTTTCGTATCACTGTCCATACTGCTGT
>CANOCU010000030.1 GCA_947564645.1 uncultured Lachnospiraceae bacterium | reverse complement strand
GTATCCCTGATCACCTCAATGATCGCCGTATCGTCATCCACTATCAAAATACGCATCCTGGCTTTCTCCTTTGCCTGCGTTGGTTATACTAAATCCCCTGCTCGTCCATATACTCTTTGCTTCGCTGGTTGACCGCTTCCCGCGGAATATAGATCTGGTTTAACGCGCCGTGAGGCACTATATTGGAGATCCGGAACAGGTTCTTCCTGTCATACATCAACTCAAGCAGGCGCTTTACACTCCAGAGTCCCACTCTTGTCCCATCCGCTTTCTGCTGTGTCCCGTCCTGGTCAATAGCCGTCAGTACCTCCTCCGGATACCCTTTTCCGTCGTCTTCGATCTCGATCAGCAGCATCTCCTCTCCGTCATACAGTGCGGCGCTGATCTTGATCAGCACCATCAGAGAATGCCCCTGAGAGATTCCATATTTATATTCGTTCTCAATCAGCGTATGGATCAGCATCTGCGGGATCTGCCAGTCCGCAAGCTCCTCCGGCATCTCAATAAAATAGAAGATACAGCCGGCGTACCTCATTTCCTGCATCTCGAAATAATTCTCCACATGATGAAGCTCTTCCTTTACGGAAACCGTATGCAGCCCGGAACTGAACATATAGCGTATGTTCTTTGACAGCGCGTTGATGTATTTCCCGATCTCCGCATTTTTCTTCTTCGCGCTCATTCCTGCAATCGTCGTCATCGCATTCAGGAAAAAGTGAGGCCGGATCTGCAGACGGATATATTTCTGCTCCGCATCGCTTAAGGCCAACTGCTTCTCATAGAAACGAATCTTCAGATTCACGATCTCATCCATCATCTCGTTGAAGGTCCGGGACAGCAGCGAAAATTCCCGACTATCCCCCCGCTCCTCCACCCGCAGTTCATAATCGCCGCCGCGGATCCGTTCCATATCCCCGATCATTCCCTTCATCGGCTGTATGATCTGTTTCCGCTCCGTTCCCATAAAATACAGATCAAATATACACAGCAACGCGATCACAGCCAGGATGAAGAGGGCGTTCTTGTATAAATGACGGAACACATTTGTCAGGTTCCCATAGGAGTACAACCGCACCCGGCCATCCAGCAGATCCTCCCTGTTCTCCAGGTTATGTCCTGCACGGAGCGCATCGACACTGATATCCGTCCCCTTATCAAACAGCAGGGATCCTGCATACCCTTTGACCATGTCCTTTGCATCGGCAAGCACAAAACCGTAAGTATCCACATCTTTCAGTGAGACTGTCGTTAGCAGAGAATCCACCGAGATCGCTGCCGCCGTGACGCGCCTGTTCCTCACAATGGCCCTGTACAGATAGAAATTTTCTCCGACTTTCTGGAATTTCCACCCGTCTGTCTGCTGCCCCAGCTCCACATAATCCATAAACATCTTGCGCAGGCTGTTCTTATCACTGTAAAGCAGGTTATCCGCCTTCGCATCGATACAGATATCATGATCCGCCTCCGTGATCACGAAAATATCTGCACTCTGATCTATCTTTATGATATCGCTGATACTCTGGGCCAGCCGCACAGAGGCATAATGTCTCTTCGCCTCGTCCTCACTCTCCAACAGCTGCAGATCCGCATCTTCATTGATGATCGTCGTCAGCTGCGTATCCACCTTCTGGATGCGGTTCTCGATCTGCGTCGCATAGATATGCAGGAAATTCCCGGCCGCGATATCCGTCTCCTTCCAGGCCGCCGAATAGACCGACACCGCGAAGAGAATGAGCAGCACGGAGACTGCCGCCATCTGGATTCCCATCATCAGATTCATCCTCCGGACAAATGATTGCTTTTCTTTCCTACGCAAGACACTCTCCTTTCAGATATATGAAACAAAACTCCTTCTCTCCACCTTCAGGTGCTGTCTGATCTGCTTCCTACCACCCCTCCTGGACGCTGTTCGCAGATACGATCCGCATAATAGATTTGCCGGAACGATTACAGTTCTCCCTTCTTCTCCAGGATTGCCAAACAAGCTGCACAAGCGGGACAGTCACAGTATTGCGCTCCGGCCGCCTTAATCTCCTCCGCGTGCGCCAGCACTTCTTTCGCCTTCTCCGCTCCGAATACCTGCGCTCCCGTCTCCGATCCCGCAAAAGCGATCAGGCCATCGATCGTCACAATATCCGCTTCCACCTCTGTAATCAGCTTCTGTGTAGCCTCGACTTCCTTCTCAGTGCCCACCGCGTCCAGCCAACTCTGTCCTACTGCTTTTGCCTCTGCGCAGCAGGACGGCGCACCGATCAGATCCTTTACTTTCACTGTTATGAATGCTCTTGTGTCTTCTTTCATTGTTGTTTACCCTTACCCTTTCTGCAAAATCCTCCATCCGAATCATGAGAAATCTTTATAATAGAAAATAACCACTCACGATTCCTTCTGGATACCAGCTGAAACTCTTTTTGCACTGCCGAATTTATTTTAACAAACAAAGAAGGTATGAACAAGCCGATTCCCCCAAAAAGCTATGAGCTTTATGGAAAATCAGATATTGGGATACCAAAGCCCGCTCTATAGACGCCGAACAGAACAATTTAAGATTCTGCCCTTTGACTATCTGGATACAGGCAAATGATTTCCCGAATACACACCGGAAAAAAAAGCTGTGTTGTACGGCATCACAGGCGGCATTCCTCTATATTTGGAACAGTTTTCGTCCCGTGCAAGTATACGCGAAAACCTTCTGGAGCATCTTTTTGACAAAAATGCGTTCTTATATGTCCGCTATCCAGTCGACCGAATGGAGCAGAATTATACCGCAGCAGTCGAATCCAGACTTGCAAACTATATGAGACTTACTTTTGAAAGAATATGCCCTCATTACATTTACAGACAATCGATACACTATATCGTATATAAAGATTTTCCGTAACAGTTCATGGCCAATGTCATTTAAATCGCACATATATCCTCTGCCATATTCCTCCTTCGTTCGGCAGTCGATCAGATGCGTGTTCGGAATACAATACTCTGACACCACATCCATAACGCGAACGCAAAAAAGATGCCATACACAGTCTGTCAGACCGAATATGACACCTCTTCTGATTCTTGTATTCTTCATGATCCCGCTTGCAAAGTAACAGATCATCTGACTCCAGCGGATTTAGTTCGCTGCCTTCACCGAAGTGATATGCGGGTTAGCACCCTCGTACCAGTAAAGGAAGCCCTCCATATCGATCTTATCACCGATCTGCAGTTCCTTCACTGCCTTGTAGACATCCGTCGAGCTGTCACACAGATATGACTCCACGGTAAAAGTATAAGTCTCGCCGTCCAGGGATACGTTGAAGTACAGGTCGTCTCCCTCCTGCCCGGAACCGTCCCATTTGTACAGGAACGCTACGTCATTGCCCGCGTCATCCTGTCCGGCTGCCTCAACGGTCATGCCCTTGAAGGACACATATCTGTTCTGATATTCTGTCAGATCGTCCTGACCGAGATAGGTGGTAACGTCCACAGGCTCTGCCACGTAATTGCCCTCTTCGATCTCGAAGGTCGCGTCGATGATCTCTACTTCACCGGACCACTCTGCCTTATAGCCTGTCACCTTGATCTTCGTACCGGGTGTCAGCTTCTCATAGTCTTCCTCGGAACAGGGCATATCATAGATGAAGTAACCGCCGTCCTGATCCTGCGTGTAGAGCGTTGCCTTATCTTCCCACCAGGACTGCTTCGCCTGCACGTAAGTCTCCACAACCACTTCCGTATCCAGGTCTGCTGCCGCATACTCCGCATAAGTCATAACGCCTTCGGATTTCTCCTCCGTGCTGGCGCCTTCTGTCTCTGCCGGCTCTTCCGCTTCAGCTTCTGTCGATTCAGCCTCCGCATCGGCTGCTGTATCCTCAGCGCCTTCCTCTTCCTGCGCATCTGCTTCCACTGCATCCGGCTCTTCCGAAGCTGCGTCTTCTGTGCCCGTTTCCGTTTCTGCTGCCGCTGCATCCGCCGCCGGTTCTTTCGTGTCGGAACCACAGCCTACACATGCAAGTACAAGTGTGCCTGCCAGAAACAATGCTGTCAATCTTTTCATAATTCTCCTCCTTTTTCGCCATTACCATTCACAGCTTCCATTCCAGCTGCTTATCATAACAGCATCTGCGTCTCGCAACAATATTCTGCTGCGTTCATTCAATTCCGACATAAATTATACACGCAATTCTCAATATGTCAAGAATTGCCTTTTTCGTTTGTAAAATTGACCAAATTGCCACATCATTTCTTCTTCCTCAGAAAGCCGGCCGCCACATACACCAGAATCAATACCCACGCTCCCGCCAGACTGGCAAGCAGGATCACTGCCGTCCGCGGCAGTTTTCCCAGATCGGCCCGTCCGGAATCCATGCCGTTCTGACGTTCGATCTGATCCAGACGGTACAGCGAAGTCACATCCGCATACAGTTTCTCCATATAGGCATCATCCACGGTCTGTTTCCTCCGCACGGATTTCACCGTATTCTCGATCATCTGCCCCGCGGCATCCCGCAGGGATGCAGATCCGTTGAAGACCGGCGTCACGAAAGTATCTCCCATATGATCGAGCAGCAGCCTGGCCGCCTCAATCTTCACCGCATAGTGTGCCTCATCCTCGCCGCAGGCCGCCAGATACGCCTTATATTCCTCCGCTTCCTGCGCCTTGGAAGTCACCGGCACATACCCTTCCGTCTCCGAATAAGCGATCTGCACTTCATTGGTCAGCAAATATTGGGCGAAGAGCCAGGATGCCAGGACTTCCTGCGGATCCTCTTTGTTGAAAATACAGACTGACGGTCCCTGGGAGATCATCTGCGGATGCGCCGGGTCAAACTGCGGAATCGGCTTCACCACCGTCTCAAATTCCACAATCTTGTCCTCGCTGATGTCGGAGAGAGGTGCATCGGTTCCCATCCAGGTCGCGCCCGCCGTGGAGTCGATCGCGAAGATACACTGTCCGGCATTGAAAAAGTTCGCCGGATAGCTGGAGATCTTAAAGGTGGAAAAAGCCCCGTTCTTCGTGTGGTCCGCTATCGTATACAGAAGTTCCCGCGTCGTATCGTTGAAGATCCGAATCTCCCCGTCCGCCGTGGAGTATCCTGCCTCCTTCTGCCGCAGCATCTGGATCATCATATTATCGGTGGACTTGTAGATAAAAGGGATCATGACATTCTGGCCATTTACCAGATAGTTCTCCTCCCCGTCCGTCTCCATGACGGCCTCCGATACCTCCCACACGAAATCCCAGGTCAGCGTTTCCGGCACCGTATAGCCCAGCGCCTCCACATAGGTCTTATTGACATAACAGGCTTCCGTGGACCGCATATAGGGCATCGCATAATAATGACCGCCAAAGGAGCACTCCTCCAGAAACTTAGGAATCATCTCTTCCAGCTGGGGCGCATGAAATCTGACCTCACTTCCGCCCAAACCGTAACTCGCATCCGTAAACAGTTCATCCAGCGGCACCACCAGATTCCCCCCTGTCAGATAAGTCGCAATGTGATCCGGATAGGTGATGCACACATTGGGCGTGGTATTGGTGGCGATATTGGTGATCACATCATTATAGATCTTACCGTAATCCGTATACAGGCGCAGATTCACGGTAATATTGGGATAAAGATTCTCAAAATCCGCGATCGCCTTCTCGTAGATGGCGGTCTGATTCTTGTTGGTATCATTTTTGGCCCAGAAGGTGACCTCATACTCCCTGGAAAGGTCGAATGCTTCCGGCACGGCAAAGCTCTCTATCCCTTTACTTCCATGGCAGCCGGCGAGAACAACCGAACCACATACCGTCAGAGCCACCGCACACAAATATCTGATTCTGCATTTATAACGAAGTCTTCTTTTCATAGCCCTGTCCATTCCTTCTTCAAATCATGTCCCATATCAGCGTTGTCCGCACAAGCGCCTCTATCCTACCCCTTCATTCCGCCTCTCGACACCCCGGCCATGATCTTATTGCGGAAGAGCAGGAACAGCACGATCAGAGGAACGGAGATGACCACAACCGCCGCCATCATAGCCGGAATATTTTCTCGCCCGAATCCGTTCTCCCGGATCTCCTGGATACCGTTGGACACCAGATAGTAATTCTCGTCATCCGTGATCAGTCTGGGCCAGACATAAGAGTTCCAGCACTCGATCACTTTCAGGATCGTGATGGTGATCAGTGTGGGCTTCGAGATCGGGATCATCACCTTACACAGATATTTCAGATCGGATGTGCCGTCCACCTTGGCCGCGTAATAGAGGCTGTCCGGTATCTGCTCGAAGTTCTCCTTCAGCAGATAGATGTAGAAGACCGAGGTAACCGAAGGCAGGATCAGTCCCGCAAACGTATTGCGCAATTCCAGGTTCGTGACCGTAACGAAATTCGTAATGATCACCAGTTCGCCGGGAATCATCATCAGGGAAAGAAAGAGCACGAACATCATATTTTTCCCCCGAAAATCAAGCCTTGCGAAGGCAAAAGCCGCCAGCGTAATCACCACTAACATCAACGCCGTGGTCAGCACGGTGAAGATCGTGGTATTTACAAGATACCGGCCAAGCGGCACCGCCGTAAAGGCATCCGCGTAATTCTGCAGCGTGGGCGACAAGGTAAAAAACCGCGGAATATTCTCCGCGTTATACGCACTGTAACTCTTAACGGACGTCAAAAGCATCCAGTAAAAAGGAAACAACACGATCACCGCCCATACCGCCAGCAAAAAATACGTGACCGCTTTCGCCGTAGTCCTGCGGGCCCTGGCCGTCCTCTCTATTCTAATATAGTCTCTGCCATGATTCATCCTGGGATTCTCCTTCTTTACATCTTCACATCAACCGCCGCTGCTCATTTGTTCAGCCGCCGCGCAGGCTCTTGTGGATTACGCCCTTACTTTCAGCCTGCTCCGAAATAGTCATCCATGTTCTCCCCTTATTCATAGTGAATTTTTCGCTTGCTGACCAGCAGATTGATACACGTGATCGTCAGCACGATCGCAAACAGCAGGATTGCCGCCGCAGAAGCATAGGAAGGATAGCCGCCGCTGTCCCCGTAGAGCATATCGTAGACATAGCCCACGATGGTGTTCATTTCCGCCGCATTTAAGTTCGTCCCAAACAGAGCGACCACATCGCTGTAAGCCTTGAAGGCGCCGATAAACCCTGTAATGATCAGATAGAAGATCATCGGCGCGATCATCGGCAGCGTGATCCTCATAAAGATCCGGAAGCCCGAGGTACCGTCCACCCTCGCCGCCTGATAGAGCTGCCTGTCTACCGAGGCGAGCGCGCTGGTCAGGATCAGGATCTTAAAGGGCAGCACCACCCAGATCGTATAGAAGCACAGGACAAACATCTTCGCACAGTACGGTCCGTCGATAAAGTCAACGGGAGACCCGCCAAACCATGTGAGTAACAGATTGATCAGCCCGTCCGAGTACACCGTCTTCTTGAAAAGGATCATAAACACCAGCCCCACCGCCAGCGTGTTCGTCACATAAGGCAGGAAGTAGATCGTCTGAAACAGATTCCGCAGCGGTCCGATGGAATTAAGCCCCACGGAGACTAACAGCGCGATCCCTGTGGAAAGCGGTACCGTAATGATCACCAGCAGAAAGGTATTCCTGACTGCCTGCAGGAAATACGGATCGTGCAGCACATAAGAATAATTATAAACGCCAACCCCGAAACTGGTCTGCGAAGCGGAATTATACCCCTCCTCGAAAGAATAGATGAAAACGTCGATCAGGGGATATACCATAAAAACCCCCAGAAAAAGAATCGCCGGCAAAAGATACAGCCAGCCTTTCAGGCCGCTGTCCCTCCATTTCTTCCTCATCATCTCCGCACTCCTTTCCAAACATCCACGCCAGTGCTACTCTTCACAGTCTCCGGCCGCTCATAGTAACGCCATTTATGCATTCCGTTATGCCGCCCTGAATCCTCTCCTCTGTCTCCTTGCTGAAAAGAAACACCTTCTGCGGCTTCAGGGAAAACCGAACCGTACCGTTTGTCGTATCCACCCGGTTCTCCGCGCTGATGATCGCCCGGACTGTCGGACCAACGGATGCATCATGTTCGGAAACCACGCTGATGTCACGGCCCATCACCTCCACACTGCCAAACCTGCAGACAAAAGGGCCGTCCTCGCAGAGCACGAAGCCCTCCGGCCTTACCCCTACATAAACTTCCTGGTCGGCAATGCCCGAAACACCAAGCACCGCATCCTGTCCCACATACAGTCTGCCGTCCCTGCACCGCCCCGCAAACACATTGATCGGCGGTGTACCGAGGAACCTGGCCACAAACAGATTGACCGGATCGTCATAGACTGCCTGCGGCTTCCCGATCTGTTGTACGATGCCGTCCTTCATCACCACGATCCTGTCGGAGATGCTCATCGCCTCCTCCTGATCATGGGTCACGAAGACGGTGGTGATCCCCGTCTCCTTCTGGATCCGCCGGATCTCCTCTCTGGTCTGAAGACGCAGGCGGGCATCCAGATTCGATAAAGGCTCGTCAAGCAGCAGCACATCCGGCATCTTCACAAGTGCACGCGCGATCGCCACTCTCTGCTGCTGCCCGCCCGAAAGCTCTCCGGGCTTGCGGTCCATCAGCTCGTCTATCTGCACCAGCCTCGCAGCCTCGTTTGCTTTCTCCAGCATGACCGCTTTTGACAGCTTGTCCTTCCCCTTCAGATTTTGAAGCGGGAACAGGATATTCTGCTTCACCGTAAGATGCGGATAAAGCGCATAATTCTGAAAAACCAGGCCGACGCCCCTGTTCTCCGGCGGCAGCTCGGTGATATCATCTTCCCCGAAAAAGATCCGTCCGCCGGTGGGCTTCAAAAGCCCGCTGATCAGATTGAGCGTCGTGCTCTTCCCGCAGCCGGAAGGCCCTAAGAGCCCCACCAGTTCCCCGTCCGGGATCTCGAAGGTGAAATCATTGACTGCCGTCACTTCCTCCGCGTGTTTTCTGCCCCTGCCGGGGAATTTTTTCGTCAAGTTCTGTAATACAACCTTCATGTCTGCTCCCATTCTGCCGCGTCGTCTTTCCTGTTACGATTCGCAGCCTCCGGCCAAACCCGGTAACGCCGTGATACTTGCACCTCCATGTCATCTCTGCCACAAATTCCCATGAAAAGTACGGTACTTCATTCCGAACATCCGTCAGGCGACACCTTCTCTATCACACAGCTATGCTTTCTTGATCCCGCAGGCGCTCCTTTGTCGTAACTGATGCCCACAAGCAGGATCTCTCCGCCAAATTCCTTAAGCGCTGCCGGATAGTCACGATTTCGGATCTGCGCCAGCGCACTCCCTGCCGCCTGGTTCCACTTTAATTCGATCACCAGTGCCGGCAGCGTGGAACCCCGCTTCGGAAGATACACAATATCCGCATATCCTGTTCCCGCCAGCAGCTCCTCAAACAGCACATATTCATCTCCATAGCTGAAATAAGCCCGCTTGATCACGCTGCGCAGCGCCTGTTCGTTATTGTAATGCAGCGGCGCTTCTTCCGCATGGATCTTCTCGATCTGGGCCGCCACCGCCTCCGCGTTCTCCTGAACCGTATCCAGGATAAGCTGATCGCTCTCCCGGATCCGCCGGATCGTATCGTCACGTTTCACATCACGGATGACTCTTGCAAACTCCAGGCGTATCTCCTCATTGGGTATACGGGCAAAACCCGTCGTCTCATCGTAGGCCAGATATCCCAGACAGATCAATAGTGTTAGTACGTCATCCCGATTTTTAAATGTCACAAAATCATTGACAAATCCATGGATGTCTACCTTAGCCTTTCCGCCACCGATCAGTTCTGTTATTGTCCCTGACAATCCGTCAAAGTCCAGGCTGATATATCCCATCAGGCTTTCTGCCGCCGAAGTGCGAGTCCAGTATGAGTCAAAGTCCCCATTGTGAATAGCGGCCATTACCGAATTTGGATTATATACGGATCCAACATGTTGAAGCGTATAGCCATCGTACCAATGCTTCATCTGTTTGAAGCTGCAGCCACAGTCATCACAGAGTTTTCTTACTTCACGCTCCGTGAATCCCATATATTCTGCAAATCCCCTCGGCTTAATTATCGTATATTCCCTGAAATCCGAGATCGCCGACTGACCGCCGTCCCTCTTGATCGGCAAAATTCCCGTCATATAAACCGCCGCAAAGATCTTATTGGTCGTGCCGCTGCTCTTAAACAGCATCCGTAGAAACTCGAGATATTCCCTCTGCATCCCGGGCTCTTCCCGGATCGGCGCATCCCACTCGTCAATGATCATGATAAATTTGCTGCCGGTCAGCTCAGTGGCGCGGACCATAGTCGCAGGCAGCTCATCGCTGACTTCCAGCCCCGGATATGCCGCCGCCAGTTCTTCCGTGATCTTCCTGCTGATATAAGCCGGCGCATTCTTATAATGATCCGTGAACGGCTTCACATACGTTATATCCAGATAGATCACATCATATTGGTTCAGATGTTTCCTGTAACTTTGATTCCATTTCTCATTTCCGGCAATTTCCAGATCATCAAACAGCGCCGCCGAATCACAGGTTTTGTCATAATAAGCGCACAGCATCTGCGCCGCAAAAGATTTGCCGAAACGGCGCGGTCTGCTGACACAGGTCAGGCGCCTTGGCGTCTCGATCGTCTCATTGACCAGGCTGATGAGGCCGCTTTTATCTACATAGATATCATTTCGAATTCCGGTAAATCCACTGTTCCCGGGATTGAGATATACTCCCATCTTTACCTCCTCACGGATATTGTTGTTATCCTTTATTCTACCAAACACCGTATAAAAATAAAAGCCGCGACAGGATAATATCTGCAATAAAAAAGCAAACAAAAAATTCACGCCGACCACCGAAGCGATCAGCGTGAAGCTCAACGATATTTCTGCCTGTGCGGCTGCAAGCCGACAGATGACAATATTTTTACGATACCTTGCGTACCCGCAGCGCCATATACTGGTTCCCCGGCAGCTCGATCCTACAGATTCCTCTCTTTACTCCCATCGGCGTGACCGTCATATTCCATGTATCGATCACATCCACCTCGTAATCCGCATCTTCCGGAAGCGTCAGCTGTCTGTAAGTTGGCTGGCAGACGCCCAGATAGTGGATCGCAAAGTCATAGCAAATGCCCCAGCCTTCGCCTACATGGCCGCCGGCACATCCCACTACCTCGTCGAAGATACCTTCGCCCTTAGTCAGATAACCGCCCGGCACGTCCTTCAGGATCTCCAGCAGGAAACGCAGCCTTGCCGGGCTTTCCCCTTTCAGGATACCGCCGTGGGACCACCAGAGGATATCCTCCGGATCCATGAAGGTCTCGCCGTGGCCGCAGTGGCCGCCCCGCATGAAAGCCTCCCAGAATCTTCTCACCAGTTCCTGTCCGGTAATATTGCCCCAGCCCAAACCGATATTGCCTTCATAACAGATCTCGTCCCACACCACCGGCTTGCCATACTTCTCCACGAACTGATCCGTATCCTCGGTGGTCCGGTAGAAGTCCACTCTCTGCAGAGAACAGTGCGTCACCCAGTCCCTGGAGAAATCATAGTTGGGGCCGCCGTTATGTACCGATAACAGCCTGTGGAACGGATCACTGGAAGATACGATCTGACCGT
Organism: uncultured Lachnospiraceae bacterium; assembly: GCA_947564645.1. Taxonomy (GTDB): domain Bacteria; phylum Bacillota; class Clostridia; order Lachnospirales; family Lachnospiraceae; genus UBA3282. The sequence continues at coordinate 29,844 of CANOCU010000030.1, read as the reverse complement.
AACGCTCCCAGTCTTCCGGTGTCTTAATCCGGATAAAATCAAACTCATTGGCCAGCGACCACCACACGTTCCTGTAGGCGCCGTATCTTGCCACCACATATCTCAGATACCAGTCGCAGGCATCCTTACCCATCTCATTTAAGCCCCATTTATCATAAGGGTGCATCAGGATCATGTCCGCCTCGACGCCCAGCTCCATGAGCTGGGCAATCCGCATGTCATAACGTCTGAAATGCTCTACATTGGGCCTCGTATAATCAAACGCGTAATCCTGTTCCGTTTCCTGCATACCCGGGAATCTCATCCGGCAGGATTTCTCCTGCTCCACACGCTCCGGGTCCAGGCCTTCTCCGTTTCCTCTCTCAAAAGGATACGTCAACGGCTCTTTCCTGTTAAATTCGTAGAACTTGGGGAAAAAGCAGAACCTGATCTTGTTAAACGCATTGTTCTTCAAGGTCTTAAGCGTCTGCTCCTGCCGCTCCATCGGCTGGTTCACCCACGCATAGCAGGTCGTTCCGATCGAATAGTAAGGGGTATGATCCGCATATCCCAGATGTACCTTGTCCACCACTACTACCGGTCCATGGTTATTCGCCGACGGCGCCACCGCCTCGAAGGAACCTTCCGCATCCTCGATCGCATCTGCAAAATCCCCCTCGATCTTATACGTATAAGTCCCCTCATAAGAGGGCATGAACCTTGCCTTATAGATACCGTCTCCGTCATAGAATCCGTTGACGGTGATCTCTTCCTTGTCGCCCTTGAAAGTAACAGTCATCGCGTAATCGCGAAACGGATTGCCATCGCTCTTACCCTTGCTGCTCACTTCAAAAAGGCCCCATTTCTCCACTTGCTGCATCCACTTTACCTCCTCAATACTCCTCTTTGTCCAGTCTGCTCTTTGCCACATACCGATCACACCGGATCAGCTGCCCGGCCGCAGTCACCTGTCTCATGACTCGCCCGTTCTGACCAGCTCTACCGCATCCTTATAGCCTGCAAATTTCCTCTCCCGGATATTCTCTTCCATCTGCGGCGTTACCTGGTTCCAGTTTATGGTATCAAAAATTTCCTCTCCCCACAAGCCTAAAGCCATGCCGGCCATGAAAGCCGCACCCGTGCCGGACAACTCCTCGATCGTCGATATGGCGACCTCGCTGCCCGCAATATCGCTCTGGAACTGCATCAGATAGCGGTTCTTCGTGGGACCGCCGTCCACCCGCAATACCTCGATCCGCTTCTCGGAATCCTTCTCCATAGCCCGGACGATATCCGTGATCTGATAAGCGATGCTCTCCAGCGCCGCCCTTGTCAGTTCGGCCTTCCCTGTCGTTCTGTCCATCCCGATGATAGCCGCTCTGGCATTGCTGTCCCAATAAGGCGCGCCAAGGCCGGTAAACGCCGGCACCAGATACAGCCCGTCCTCCTTGTTCGCCTCGTTCGCCAGTGCTTCCGTCTCGGACGCGCTCCCGATCAGCTTCACATCATCTTTCAGCCAGGAGATCACCGCCCCCGTATAATTCAGATTGCCTTCCAGCACATATTCCGGTCTACCGCTTAAGCCCCAGGCAAGCGATGTCACCAGTCCGTTCTTACTCAGGATCGGCGTATACCCGATATTCATCATGATGGACGATCCCGTTCCGTAGGTCACCTTTGTCTTGCCGTCACTCCTGCAGTTCTGCCCGAAAAGCGCCGCATGGGAATCCCCCATCACCGCATGGATTGGCACCGGCTTCGCAAAAAGCCCTTCGCAGTCCGTATACCCGAAGCAGGCGTTGGAGTCTCTTACCTCCGGCAGATCCGCCGCATCGATGCCAAATGCCCTGCAGATCTCCTCGTCCCATTTCAGTTCGAAGATATTAAAAAGCTGCGTCCTGGAAGCGTTGGAATAATCCGTCGCATAAACCTCACCCTTCGTCATCCTGTAGACCAGATAGGCATCCATCGTGCCATGACACACTTTGTGCTGCTTTGCCTTCCCGGCCGCACCCTCCGCATTTTCCAGAAGCCAGCAGATCTTGGCCGCCGTAAAGTAGGGCGACAGCTTAAGCCCGGTCTTAAGTCTGACCTGCTCCGCCATATCCTGAATCTCTTTTCTCTCACAGATCCCGGCCGCCCGCGCACACTGCCACACGACCGCATGGTCCATGGGCTTCCCCGTCTCCCGGTCCCACAAGATGGCCGTCTCCCGCTGGTTGCTGATGCCGATACCCGCCACGTCATCCGGGCTTACCTTCGCCTGCTCCAGAACATTGCGGATCACCTGCATCGTATTCCGGTAGATTTCCTCCCCGTCATGGGAAACCCACCCCTGCTCATTGACGATCTGCCTGTGCGACAGATCCGTGCGCACACACAGCTCCCCTTTTTCACTGAAAAGCAGCGCCTTGGTACCCTGGGTACTCTGATCAATGCTGATTATATATTTATTCCCCATATTTTTCTCCTTACATCTTGTCACTGCAAACTATGCCGATACACAGGCGGTTCCGGGCCGGTCTGCCGTCCGGATTTCACTTAGACAAGATTCTCCATCGCCTTCTTCGCGATCCCTTCTCCGTTCAATCCATAATAATCAAACACCGCGCCGGATTTTCCGGTGATCACATGATCGTCCGGCAATGCCATGGTAATTACCTTCTTCGGGCACGCTGCCCCCACTGCAACGGCAACGGCGCTTCCCATGCCCCCGTAAGGCGCATGCTCCTCCACCGTGATCACCAGCTTCGCGCTCTTCGCCGCTTTTACCACCGTATCTTCGTCCAGAGGCTTCACGCAGTACATATCCGCCACCACAGCCCTGATCCCCTTATCCTGCAGGATCTTCGCCGCCTCCAGGGCCGGACGCACCATCTCGCCGCAGGCAATGATCGCCACGTCGTTCTCCGCCTCCAGATCTCCGTGTACGGTAGCCCGGTCCATCGTAAACGGACAGTCCGCCTCGCTGTAGATATCCTCCACCGGATTACGGCCCACTCTCACATAAGCAGGCTTCTCATCCATAAGCAGGCTCTCGATCAGCTTCGCCGTCTGGAACCTGTCGCTTGGCAGATACACTCTCATATTCGGGATCGCGGACATAGCCGCGATATCCTGCGCCGAATGATGGCTCATACCCAGTTCCCCATAGCTGATACCGCCGCTGATGCCGATCAGCTTCACATTCGTGTTGGAGTAAGCCACGTCCACCTTCGCCTGCTCATAACTTCTCGTGGAAATAAAACATGCCGGGGAAAAGCAGTACGGCTTTTCTCCGCAGTGCGCCATACCGGCCGCGATACTCACCAGATTCTGCTCCGCGATGCCCACCTCGATGGACTGCTCCGGAAAGGCATTGAAGAAAGGAGTCATGGACGCCGAACCTCTGGAGTCGGAACACAGCGCGTAGATATGTTTGTCTTCTTTGGCATGTGCCATCAGTGTCTCGCAGATTGCCTGCCTGTTAGGAATCTTATTCATGAAGTACGCCCTCCTTCTTAGCCTCTAATGCTTTTACGATTTCCTCGTATTCCTCTTTATTTGGTACATGATGATGCCATGCGGCCTTATTCTCCATGATCTCACCGCCGCCGTAGCCTTTGATCGTATTCGCGATGATGCAGGTCGGCCTGTCGGTCACGGTCTTCGCCTGCTCGAATGCCTCGTGCAGCTTCGCGATATCATTTCCCTCCGTCTCGATCACATTCCATCCGAAGCTCTCGATCTGTGCATGCAGGTTCTCATGGGTCATCACCTGTTCTGTCGTGCCGGAGATCTGCAGATGGTTCCGGTCCACCACCGCACACAGATTAGAAAGCTTATAATGTCCGGCCGCCATAAAGCCTTCCCAGACGGAGCCTTCCGCCACTTCACCGTCACCCATCACCGTATACACACGGCTGGGCCTGTTCTCTTTCCGGCAGGCTATCGCCATACCCACGCTCACCGGCAGGCCGTGCCCGAGAGAACCGGAGTTCATCTCGATTCCCGGCAGTTCGTTGTTCGGATGCCCAATAAACTTGGAACCGAACTGGGAAAACTCGTTGACCACCGTCTCCGTCTCAAAGAATCCCTTCGCCGCCAGCACCGCATAGTAGCTTTCCACGGAATGTCCCTTACTCATAATGAGATAGTCGCGGTTCGGATCGTCCTGGTTCTCCGGGCCTACGTTCATCTGGTCAAAGTACAGCGTTACCAGTGTATCCATAACCGAAAAGTCACCGCCGATATGGCCGCCGCCGGACTTCATGATCATATCCAGCACCACCTTGCGAAGTGCAAGCGATTTTACTGTCAATGCTTTTGCATCAAATTCTGGTTTATTCATTCTTTGCCTCCCTGTTTTCTCTTTTTTATTGGACCCTTACTTCTTCTGAATGCCATGGATCGTATCGATCACCTGCTGTTCCACATCATCGTACAGATCCGGTTTCACGCCGATATACTTACACGCCTCATACAGCACCGGCACCACATCCTGGTGGATGCCTACGCAGTGATGGATATACGGCCCTTCCACGATCTTCGCTTCCAGTCTCGGCCAGTTCTCCACCTCGATCCAGAGGTAAGTCCCCTTCGTGTACGGTCCCTCGATTCCCTTCGCATTGCCAAGCAGCAGGGAGTACTCGCCATTGTCGCCGTCAAAACGTGCCAGCGTCAGGTCACCGTGCTTCGCCTCCGCCTCCACGGCGCCCGGATGGGAGAATGCCAGCGGATAACCGATGGTCGGCTTGCAGGACGCACAGCTTAAAGGCCACGGTCCGCAGTGCTGCAGCAGCTCGCCGTTGTCGTTGAACGGATGGCGAACGGTCCAGTCCGCGAAGAATCCTCTGCTCTTGTCCATACCGGCCGCTTCCACCATCAATGCGGTGATGGCGCCATGGATATCCGTCTCACATACTACCGGGAATCCCTCTTCATTTAACAGCGCATTCGCCGCACAGGGCATAATGCCGATCTCGCCCTGCAATGCATTCCAGCACTGGATCGCGCCTGCCGAGCATCCGTACCGGTCTGCCAGGTTCCGGATCGCAACCTTCAGGGCCGCCACGTTCAGCAGTTCTTCGTCCTTGATCGCAATATTGAAATGCTCCCTGCAGTAAGCCACTACCTCAGCCGCCTTCGTGCCCTCTTCCTTCACCTTCTTCATTTCCGCCGTAAGCTCGGGCATGGGGATCGGCGCCAGCTGAATATTGAATTTCTCAAGCAGTTCGCCCTCATTGCACATCGTGGACCAGAAGTCAAAAGGCCTCGGCCCGATCTGCAGGATGCGGATACTCCGGAAAGTCTTTACCACATTGCAGACTGCCAGGAACCGGTTGATGCCCTCTGCAAACTCCGGATCCTCCAGATTACAGTTGGTCAGATAGGTAAAAGGCACCCGGAATCTGCGTAACACCTTGCCGGTAGCAAAGATACCGCACTGGCTGTCGCGCAGGCGGATTCCCTTTTCATCCGGACATTCATCCCGGGGACCCCAGAGCAGTACCGGCAGGTTCATGTTCTTCGCCAGCCTTGCCACTTCGTATTCCGTTCCGAAATTGCCGTGCGGGAAGAAGAGACCGTCCACCTTTTCCTTCTTAAATTTCTCCTCGATCCTGATCCTGTCATCGTCGTCGTGCAGCAGGCCGTCCTCCGCGATATCGTCGATATCCACGAAATCAACCCCCAACTCTTTCAGCTTCTTCCTCGTGTAGTCAGCATACTCTACCGCTGCCGGTGCACTGAAGATACTCCGTCTGGTCGGAGCGAACCCAAGTCTGATCTTTGCCATATCGTCCTCCATTCTGAGGCGTCCTGCATACGCTTCCTGCATCAGCCCCTGCTTTTCCTATTTATAGGAATAAGATTATGGCAGATGCGGCTTTATTTCAACAAATAATAAAGTGTATTTTACTTTATTCTCACTTTATTCCTTGCAAATATTTAGTTTTTCTACTAAACTCAGAATGGGGGTACCAAAGAGATTCCAAATCCCGACCAATCATTATTGACTGAAACGCAGACACAGTTCAGATAGATCATAATAAATCATAACAGAAGGGAAGGCCGCAACATGTCCGTCACAGCCAAAGAATTAGCACAGAAACTGGGGATTTCCGCCACTGCCGTTTCCATGGCGCTGAATAATAAAGCCGGCGTCAGCACCGAAACCCGCGCCAGGATCATCAAAGCGGCCGAAGAATACGGCTACGACTTTACTAAAGTAAAACGCGATCCCGCTCACAGCGGCTCCATCTATATCATTTTTTACAGGACACATAACGCGATCCTCTCTTATTCTCCTATCTTTAATGAGTTATACGACGGGATCAAAAGCGAATGCCAGAAAGAACACTTTACGGTAAAGATGATGCAGTTCTATGAGAAGGTGGACGTGCTGGAAGACTGTTTCTCGGATCTGCGTATTTCCGACTGTAAGGGCATTATCCTGATCGGCACGGAGATCAGGCAGGATGTCTGCCGGCAGTTTCTCTCTCTCGGCTATCCGCTGATCCTGTTAGACGCCTATTTCGACGGTCTTGACTGCACCAGCGTACTGATCAATAACGCCCAGGGGGCTTATATCGCCACCAACTATCTGATCGCCGGTACCAGGCTGCAGCCCGGCTATCTGCAGTCCAGTTATCTGATCCCCAACTTTATCGAGCGGCAGGAAGGCTATTTCAAAGCGATCAAGGAGAACGGGATGTCCCCATCCCGTTCCGTCATCCATAAGCTTTCCCCGTCCATCGAGGCAGCCATGGCCGATATGTTGGAGATCATTGACCGCAAAGATCCCCTTGCCAAATGTTATTTTGCCGACAACGATATCATCGCCATCGGTGCCATGAAGGCGCTGATGCTCCGCGGCTACCGGATTCCCGAGGATATCTCCTTCATCGGCTTCGACAATATCTCCGAAGGCCGGATCATCGAACCGGCGCTCACCACCATGGATGTGCCCCGCCTCTACATCGGCAGGACCGCCGCCAGACTGCTGATCGAGCAGATCGATTCCAAGGTCGTCCATACCTCCAAAGTGGAGATCGCGGCGCGGCTTGTGAAGCGGTTCTCCTGCGTGACGCCGGTGTGAAGCGAAGCATATATCGTTTATGCCGCCTGGATTTCTATTTCCCCTGCCTGAGCAGAACATTATACTTTTTATTTAGGAAATAGAGCAGAACGCCAGCATATTCCTGTCTCTGTCTGTCATTCTCTAATTCATTTATTTTCTTTTTTATTTTTGCGGAAGTACAACTTCCGCTCTTGCCTAATTTCGTAATAAATCTTTTATAACGCAGATACGCATCATGCCTTCCCTTGACCAGTCCTGTGGATGTATCTGCAACAAAGCGGCCTTTCTTCCATATGCCGTTTAAACAAAGCACATCATTCAATTCTATATCTAATTGCATATGTTTTGGACTCGTCCTAATAAAACCGTCTTTATCATATACGATCCTGTCCATCTGCTGTTTATTTAACGGCGAAATCAGAAGTTCTGTTTCATCTGCCTTGCAGGCATCGCAGCACAAAACAGGCTGCCCACTCCCCTTCCAGTTCCTTCCACCATCACACACCGCCAGCATATTTTCGTAATCTAATGCACGTTCCTTGCTGTGACTTAACGGATCCCAATCCTCAATGATCGTACTCCGTCCATCATTCCTCAATTTCCGCATACAATATGCACATAAATAATGCTGATCTTCCAACAGACTTTGACGAATGATCTCCTTTGGCAGTTTATCAAATTCCGCGCGCACAGCCTTTGTATCACCTTCTTGTATTGCTTTCCACTCCGGGCTGCTTCTGATCGTACTTACCGCGCGTCTCATTTCTCCCGGTGGAGTTCCTTTCCTGATATAAAGCATTTCTTATGCATCCTCCCAGCGATTCAGCCGCAATTCATCCCTGGCCCCACGTACGTCTATATGGTCACTTCCAAGTATTTCTGACATTTTTTCTATCAGTCTTTCTGCCTGCTCCAATTCATCCTGCTCTATCGCTTCTTCAAACAGTCCTGTCAATTTCTTAATCTCCCTTGGCCTCTCCGTCGTTCCCTGTCGAAAGTTCAGCACATCCTGCACCGAATACCCATAGGCATCTTCCAGATATATAACTTCCTGATCTTCCGCAATCATGATCATCCGTTCATTCTTACAGGAAGAAATCACGATTGGTGAATGTGTCGCCAGAATAAACTGAACATTAGGAAACGTCTCTTCCAACGCAGAGATAATGTTCCATTGCCATTTGGGATGTAAATGCATATCGATCTCATCAATCAATACAATTCCTTCTGCCTCTTCCATAGCCTCCCATTTTTCTGGATTTAACAGCGCAAGTCTATACGTCAGATTCATGACCATCCATAACAATGATTGATACCCGGCACTCAAATTGGAAACCGGCATGGCTTCATCCTTCTCCTGATACACCAGTTGTTCCAACTGACTGGAAAAATAAAGCTCCGGCCGCTCATCCAGATCACTGATCTTCTGCATAAAACCAGCCACTCTTTCTTTAAACGCCTCGTACTCCTTAATTTCGCGTTTTTTCTGAAATGCATTTAATTCCATCTTCAGGCACCATGCCTGGATCCCCCTGATGTCCAGTGAATAGTCGAGACACCCTATATATCCGCAACGCCTGTCGTTTAATTTTTTCTTTAATTCTTTGGCAAAATCACCTCGACGCATCTGCCAGATTCTTGCATCACTCTGAAAACAGAAAAGCGGCAGCATTGCATCCGGATCATTCGATATCTTCCTCATCCAGCTGACAACCCCGTCTTCTTCCATCTTCGTCCGGGTATTGCCGCTCTCATGTTCGCGGGATCTCTTCCACCAGAACTCTTTTCCCTGTGCCTTCAACACACATGCTATTTCCGTCGGCGTCTCAAAATGTATTTCCGAAGAAGCATCTCCCCTTTTTTCCAATGTAAAATGAATCTCATCCTGTAGAATATTCTTTACCGGAACTCCTGCGACTCCCTTAAGCACACCGGACAAGGCTACTGCAACAGCCTCCAGCACAGAAGTTTTACCGCATCCATTATCACCGATCAGCAGATTCACTCCCGGGGTAAAGATAAGATCCATATCCTTTACAGCTCTATAATTCCTGATAGATACTCGTTCTATATACATCTTTTATGTCTCCCTGCTCCGGATCGGTACAGTCGCATCTTCTCAATGGTCCCCATACCGCATCTCCTTTTCCATGTCACTTATTTGATAAAGCACGTTTTGTTTACTATAGTTACATGCTATCAACAGACATGCGATCCGTCAATCGAAAATTCGCTTATCCCGATTACACGCTCTGATCACCTCAATCTCCTCCTCATCATAAGGCGTAAAATCGGAATGAAAAATGTCATGCATCCAGAGTCTGGTATCAATGTCGGGCAGCTCCTTGATAAATTCCCATACACAATGAAACTGTGCCTTGCCGTTTACAAATCCGAAGAAATAACTGCCGATCTTCTCCTTCTTCCACAGGGGCAGATGAGTCTGGATCAGGCTGCGGTATGGACGGTGCATCCACTCCGTGTTGACTAACGGACGCCCAAATTCCTTCAACTGTTTGATGTACATCCTGGCATGGGAATAGTCCCCATAGAAGTGGAAGGAAATAATATCCGAAAGTTCGATGGCCACACGCTCCACATCCGCATAGATACCGGGATTTTTCAGCCAACCATAAGGATGATCGGCCCCTGCACCCCATACATCGGCAGTCAGGGGCTGCTTTACATCTTCCTCCCGCATCCAACCGAATACTTTTGTCATCAATGGCACCGACTTTTCCATCCGTTGGGAATTGCCGGCCTCATTCCAGATATTCCAGATCAGGATCCTGTCATCCTGCCCAAAGGTACGCGCCATCTCCCTCACATAAGCCTCTGCCACCGGCTCCATCTCCGGTTCGTCGGTTATGTCATATCCTACCGTGTCTCCGTTCTGCGTATCATCATCAAAGGGCGTCGTTGCCGACCCTCCAAAGTACCCGGGCACGGGATCGGGCTGCGGACCCAGGACCGGCTCCCGATACTTGGACTTCGCCACACAGCAGTCATTAAAAAGTATGGGCATCATTGTCATATGATACTTATCCAGAAGTGACAGAAATTCCTCAAAGTTTTTCATAAAGCTGTCATGCTGCACCCGCCATAAATAGAAGGGGACGAAAAAGCGGATGCTGTTAAATCCCAGGCCGGCCGCCAATGCAATTTCTTTCGCAGCGTCACGAAACGCATTTTCGTGATCGTATTCCTGCAGCATCCAGACCGCACCATCCATAGCGCCGCTGGGAATAAAATTAAATCCGGTGATCCAGGGCTGCGCCTGATACCAATTCCATATTTCTTTCTGTGTCCATTTTCTTTTCATATTATGCACCATTTCTGCGCTGCTTTTACGAATACCGAGTTTGTGGCAAGCAGCGCGCAGACACAAATCTCGCGATTGAAAATTTCTGATTTCTTTCGGCATATAATCCCTATGATTTCACGGCGCCCGCCGTCATACCGGCCACAATATATTTCTGAGCACAGAAATAGATAATGACCGCAGGCATCATTGCCAGCAGAGAAGCCGCAAATGCTACGCTGACATTCGCGGAATATTCCCCGAAAAAGTAGAACTGCATCAAGGGCAGCGTCCTTCTCTCCAGCTTCTGACAAATGATCATGGAGATGATAAAGTCATTCCAGGAAGCCAGGAAAGAGAGTACGATCACTGTCATAGTGATAGGCTTTAACAACGGAAATACAATGTGCAGAAAAGTCTGGTAGCGGTTGCATCCGTCTATTCTGGCAGCCTCTTCCAGGGAGATCGGCACCCCTTTGATAAATCCGGTATAGAGAAATACATAATATCCCACATTCACACCGGCCTGTGCAAGACAAAGACCCCATAAAGTATTAAGTGCCCCTATATTACTCAATTCCTTGTACAGCGGAAACATGACCGTCTGAAAAGGGATCAGGATCACCAGCTGAAAAACATAAAATACGGCGTTGTAAGGTCTGTTATTTTTCCTCGCTATGATGTAGGCTCCCGCCGAACAGAAGAACACAATGATGATCACCATGCATACGGCCACAAGAGCGCTGTTGCGCACGGAATCGAAAAAGTTCCTGACATGCAGCGCATCCACAAAGTTTCCAAGATAGAGCGAGGTCGGCGGCGCAAGCTTTGTTCTGGCAAAATCAGTCTTTGACTTAAAAGCATAGCAGACAGCCACATAGAAAGGCGCCAGACAGATCACGGCAAACAGGCCAAGCATCGTGATCCGCACAATATTTAAAATCCTGTTTTTTCGTGTTTTTATCATTGTTCAATCTCCCTCTTTCGCAATGTCCGGGTTACCATGTTGGAAAGTACGATGCAGACTACAAGATAAATGATCGCCACCGTCTGGCCATAACCCACTTTATTGTAGGGAAACAGATAACTGTAGATATAGTAAGCCATCGTCTCCGTAGAGTGCTGCGGGCCGCCGGAGGTTGCCACAAAAGAATAATCATACATGCGCAGGCCGGCCGCCAGCCACAGTGGAATACAATAAGTAAATGCCGGAGCCAGAAAGGGCACGGTAACATTCCGGAAGCGCTGCCAGAAATTAGCGCCGTCTATGATCGCCGCCTCATTGATATCAGACGGAATGCTCTTTAATCCGGCAAGATAGATCATCATGGCCAGCCCGATCTCACGCCAGATGCTCATCAGGCAGAGGCCCAGCATGGAAGTTTTCTTGTCGATCAGAGGACTTTTCAGTCCCAGCATGGAAAAGAAATCACTGTACACATACATCCACATTTGGGAAACCAGCACCAGGCTGACCACAAGAGGAATGAAGATGATACTCTTGACAATATTGACCCCCTTAAATTCTCTGTTGACGGCCATAGCTACCGTCAGACCCAGTACATTGATGACAACGACGGTCACAGCCGTGAAAAGTATTGTATTTCCAATAGGCTGCAGCAGATCCGCATCATGGAATACCGTGACATAATTTTTGAGGCCCACATAGTTTAACTTTGGCATCAGCCCATCCCAGTCCGTAAAGGTATATTTGATCCCCTGAACAAGCGGAATGATGATGACGAACAAAAACAAAACCAACGCAGGCGCAAGAAAACTGAAATCAACCAACTCTTTTTTCCAATTTAATTTTTTCTTCATGAAATATTCTCTCCTGTTGGGAGCATGAAGGGGAACGCCGCATCAGACGCTCCCCTCACCGCTGTTACCGTTTCCTTCGGCCCGCCAACCGGCAGGCTGTGGCATGATGTAAGTTTATTTGCTTGCAGCCGCATATTCATTGTCCATATTGTCGCACCACTCCTCCGGTGTCATCGTCTCGGATAATGCGAAATCCTGCAATCCGTTATAATAAGCCGTCTGGTACTGTCCGCTGGGAGCTCCGTACTGTGTCCACATGGATACTTTACATCCACCGTTGATCAGGTCGGCGATCTCTGCCGCCCCCTGCGGAAGCTTATCTGCCTGCACGCCGTCCAATGCACTCAGCTGTCCTACGGTACCGATCCACTCGGCATTGACTTCCGGACGTGTCATATACTCGAAAAATGCTTTGGCAGTCTCCGCATTAGGAGAATCCTTTAAGATCATCCAGGTATCATCCGTGTTGAGCGGCAGTGCGTTGTCCGCTGCATTTTCCTCGGAAGGATAGAGGAAGCCGCCGCAATTAAGATCCGGATTGTAATTCATGATAGCGCCCAGTCCCCAGGTACCGATGATGATCATACCGGATTCGCCGTTGGCAAAGATCTGTTCCGCACGGTCTGTCGTAATGGTCCTGCAATCCTCGTTCTGGTAACCGATAATCTCTCGAAACTGTGTGAGCGCCTGTGTTACCGTAGGGTAATCATGCCAGCTCTTACCCTGATTCTGCGTCTCGTCTACATACTGCTCACATGCCAGATAAGGCGCGCCATAGAAAATCGTAAAATAATTTGCGCCCAGAGAGATCTGATCCTGATAACCTGCCGCACAGGCCGCATAACCGGCATCCTTTAGCGCCTTACAGACTTCGATAAATTCTGTATAGGTAGTCGGAACACTTAAGCTCAGCTCCTCGAAGATATCTTTGTTATAGAAGACCACATTCGCCATCTGGTCCAGGGGAATACCGTACACGATATCGTCTTTTTTCATCAAGGACACGGAGCCTTCCGAAACACGGCTCGTAAACGCTTCGTTGGTCAGATCCATAATATAGCCTGCATCGATCAATTCCGGATAAGTCGTAGGTCCGCCAAACATGATATCCGGCGCGTCACCGGAAGACAGTCTCAGCTTCACGACATCCAGATAATTGTCCATGCTCACCGCCTCGGTATTGACCGTAACATCCGGATTCTCCGCCGTAAACCCTGCGATCAAGTCATCCAGGGCCTGCAGCTTCGCATCCTCCGTCAGATAGTGCAGCAAGGTAAGCTCCCCTGCAAGTCCGCCGCCTTCCGACGCATCTGCTTCTTCCTCATTCTGCACCGCCTCTTCCTGTGCGGGTTCGGTCTCTGTCGACTCAGCCTCCGGCGCCGGAGACTCCTGGGCCGGTGAAGCTTCCGGCGCTGCCACGTCCTTGCCGGAACTGCCGCAGCCTGCCAGCGAACCGACCACGATCGCGCTGCCAAGAAGAATGCTCATCAGTTTCCTTTTCATAATAAAAGTCCCTCCTTTTTTGATTGATATCCTTATTTTATACCCACATCCGGCAGGTAAAAATTCAGTTTCCAATCATTTTCAAAGAAGAGACCATATAAGATTTTGACAAATCCTATCAATTTTTTATCAAACACAACACAATATAAAAGGCTACAGCATCACAGGCAGTCAGTGGGCGCCCGTCCGGTGATTTTCTTAAAGATCTGATAGAAATAGGCGTAATTGCTAAATCCCACCGTTTCGGCCACTTCGTATACCTTATAGCCGCCGCTACGGATCAGTTCCAGCGCCTTCTGGATGCGGATCTTATTCAGGATATTAACGAAAGTTTCTCCGGTCTCGTTTTTCAGCAGCCTGCACAGATGACTCTCGGATATCCCCGCATCCGCAGCCGCATCGCTCAGCCCGATGTGCTCCATATAATGGGTATTGATATAGTCAAGGATGCGTCTCGTCTGTATAGAGACCGACAGTCTGTCCTGTTCCAATATACGCACGCTCTCCATCACATACTTCTTCAGCCAGTCAATGATGCTCTGCATACTGTGGATTTCCCCGACCTCTTCCAGGATCATATCCATCGTCTTGATCTGCATGGCGCCGGTGTTATGCTCATATAACGCCTGAGAGACGGAAAAGGCGATCTGGACAAAGATATTCTTTACATACTCTACATCATATCTGTTGTTTTCCTCGATCAGCACAAGAAAAGCGTCCAGGTTCTCTATCGATCCTGCAGGGTTACGCCGCAGCGATCCGCACAGCGCCTGCATGGTCCGGCTCAGCACATATTCATTATGAACACTTTTGCTCATCACGCTGCGGTAATGGATCACCGTCTTATTTTCCAGAAAAAACCGGCTGTCTATGGCAAAAGCCGCTTCCTCGTATTGACTTTTCAGGGATTCCAGATTCTCCGCATAGCTGCTCACACCAATGCAGACGGTGAACCGCTCTTTACGGCAGCGCTCCACGATGACGTTAGCGACCTGTAATGCCGTCAGATCATAATCCCGGGCAAGGCGCAGTGTCTGACAGGCAAGCAGGATCAGAATACCGGCTCCGGTCTGTACGGACAGCGTTTTAATGTTATTGGGTTTCTCACAGTCCGCCAGAGCCGCCTCTATCGTTTTCTTCGCCGCTTCCGTCTGCGACTCATCCTCCGTCATATTGACCAACAGAAGCGTGTACGCATAGGGATGCCATTTCTCCCGCAGCTGCCTCTCCAGTTCGACTGACGCCTCAGACACATGGTTTACACTGTCTAACAGCAGTTTCCCGTATAGCTCCTTTTCTAATTGGAGAGCTTCCACGGACGGCGCCTGTTTTCCACGTTCCTGGCGGATCCTGGCGGCGGCTTTATCCAGGATCTGTTTTAGTTCCTCATTATCCAGCGGTTTTAAGAGATAATCAAAAACGCCCAGGCGAAATCCCGATTGGGCATACGAAAACTTATCATAGGCGGACAGCAGGATGAGCACCGGCTTCTCAGGTTCCAGATTGATCTCCCTGGCGGCTTCCAGTCCGCTCATACCCGGCATGTTGATATCCAGTATCACGATGTCCGGTCTGTGTTTTCTGACCTTTTCCACTGCCTCCAACCCGCTCTCGGCCATTGCTGCCAGTTCATAGCCCCACTCCAGCCATGGGATCGTTCGCTCCATGGACTGAAGTGTCAATCGGTTATCGTCTGCGATCAATATTTTCAACATGGATCATTCCCCTTTCTGTAAGGGAGATTAAGTCTTACGACCATTCCGTTACCGGGTTCGCTGTACATTTCCAGCCCATAAGCGCTGCCGTAGAGAATATGCAGCCGCTTCTGGATACTTCGAATCCCGATATGCGCCCGGTCTTCGCTCTCCTGTGGCTCCTCCTGCAAGAGCAGGCTGTCAAGAACTTCCTGTCTCTCGCCTTTTCCGTTATCGCATACTTCCAGAACAAGCCGTTCCTCCCTTACATCTGCCGCAATGATGATAATAGCATCGTCCAACAGATCGCTTAAGCCATGAATGATGGCATTCTCCACAATGGGCTGAAGGATCAGCTTCGGTACTGGACATTCTTCAAGCCCCTCTTCCATGACAATATCCCATGTGATCCGCCCGCCGGCCACGATTCTTTGCAGTTCCAGATAGTAGCGGATATAGATCAGTTCCTGTCTGAGCGGGATCTCCTGTCTGCCGCCGCTTAAGGAGGCACGCAGCAGATGGCTCAGCATCTGTATGACCCTGACGATGTCCTCCTGCCCGGAAAGCTTGGCCATGGCGCTGACAGATTCCAGCGTATTGTAGAGAAAATGCGGATTCATCTGTGCCATCAGAGAATTATACTCCGCCTTCTCCAACAGCATACCGCTTAATACCATCTGTCTGGTGTTCTCTTTTAACTGGTCATACATGGCGTCAAACTGCTCACACAGATAGGCCGTCTCGTCGTGAGAATGTGGTACGATCCTGGAAGGCGGTTCTCCGGTATTGATCTGTCTGAAATTGTTCGTAAGGGTAGTGATATTCCATAAGAAACCGGCCGATACTCTATATACAATATAGATCATAATAAGAAAGACAACTGCTTCAACGGCGGTCAGCATCTTAAATAAGGCGGCGATCTCACCGAAGGCTTCGCTCTTGGCGATCAGCGCTACCAGGCGCCATTCCCCCTTCCTGCGGCGGATCTTGTTTTCCACTCTGAGATATTCGTCCCATGTCTCCCCCTGACCGGCATCCGGGATCTCATCCGGCTCTCTGCTGTCATAAAGCAGTCCGCCATGCTCGTCATAAATAATACTGTCAAATTTGTGCTCACCCAGAAGCGCCCGAAACGCATCCTTCTCTATCGTCAGACAGAGGATTCCCTTATAATCCATATCAGTGGGATCGACATAGGATTTGATGATATAGATTTCGTCCGGTCGGTCGGGATAGCTCCTCCAGGTGGTACTCCCGCGGCTTTGGAAAAGGGTTTCCCGCCCGACGGCAATCTCCTGGTATACCTGCTGCTTTCTGAAATCGTCTATGGTAGTCTCTGATCCGTCTGTCCGACAGTCATAGAAGAACCGGCATGTATACTTATCGAGGATAAAAACATTTTTGCACTCTACACCCCGGAATCGCATCAGCGTGGCGAGTCCTTTCATCTTCCGCACAACGCTGGGGGATGCGGTATCTGACAATGCTGACTGATAATCGAACACGTTACATCGGCCGATCTCATTCATCAGGTTTTCCTCAACATTTGCGATCAGATTCCTGATGTTGTCCGACAGGATCTCGTTGGCATCCTGCATGGAGGTAAGTTCCGTATTTTCAATATCCTGTCGATAGATCTGATAGACCGCCAGAGTGATAAATGCCGTCATGACAAACAGCATCAGCATAATGCTGATGCTCAATTTTGCACGGATTCCAATAAAGGAAAATTTCCTCTTCCACATTTATTCCCTTTCCCCTTTTACCGGGCAGCGGGCGGCACCGTCCTGTCATGGACCGGCTGCAATTCTGGTGTTATTACCGTAACCTTGTTTTTGATATAATAATCCAGAAACTCCTGAATCACACGGTCCACCAACTCTCCGCCAAGACCATGTACACCGCCTGGCACCAGATACATATGTACCGGGACGCCAACCGCTTCCAGCGCATTACGCAAGATCCGTGACTGGTCGGGAGAAACGGCCGGGTCTGCCGATCCGTGCAAAATCAGGAAGGGCGGTTCCGTTCCGTCAATATAAGTATCCGGTGAAGCTGCCGCGCCCCGGCCGGAGAGCGCCTTGCCATGATCCGAAACGCCCAGAAGCTGCCCGATAATATCATTATCCGCCCCGTTTTCCCTGCCACGCTCCCCGATCCTGCAGGGGCCGCAGAATTCTACCACAGCCTGTACGCCATAGTCTTCCCCGGCTCTTTCCCAATCGCTGTTTCCTGCCGATACGGCAAGAAGACTGCACAGATGTCCGCCTGCGGAATCGCCGGACAGGATCACCTTCGTACTGTCATAGCCATACGTGTCCCCGTTGGCTTTTACAAAAAGCAGCGCTTCCTTTAAATCCAACATCTGTGCCGGAAAAGGAGCTTCATCCGAATAACGGTAATCCACGCTGCATACCGCGTAGCCCCTTTCCAGCTGCGGATAGACCAGGCACCATTTCCGGTTCAGATCTTTCCAACCGCCGCCATGGATCCATAGTATGACAGGCGGCTTGTCCACCCCGTCAGGAATATAGAAATCTGCATACAGATCATGTCCCGTTGTCTTCTTATACGGTACTTCAAGATAAGTCCTCATACTACATCCCTCCCGAAAAATTTTACTTGATGATATAGATTTAGTTTATACTTATCTTCCGTGATTGTGCCATATAATATTTTGACAAATTATAGGAATATTTGACTTAATACGGGACAGGCTCCATGATCCTACGCCTGTCCCGTTTTTTATTGATTCTGCTATTTACGATTACTCCATAAAGTTTCAGGAACGTCAAATTTCCGTAAAGATCAGATTCCGCAGTTTCCTGGTCAGCGCGAACGTTCCGGCATCCTTCTTCTGTGCTCCCATCAGGATCGTCAGCTTCTCCGCCGGAAAGTTCGCGAAGTAAACGCCCAGCCAGCCGTCCCAGCCATATTCCC
Source organism: uncultured Lachnospiraceae bacterium (assembly GCA_947564645.1). Taxonomy (GTDB): domain Bacteria; phylum Bacillota; class Clostridia; order Lachnospirales; family Lachnospiraceae; genus UBA3282. The sequence goes on along the minus strand of CANOCU010000030.1, from coordinate 11,546 downwards.
CGTTTCTCGCAACGATCGCAGCCTGCGCCGGATTCTTGCAAATCCGCATCAGATTACCGTAGCTGAAGCCTTCCAGTCCGATCCATTTCTCGAACGCTTTCTGCTGATGCGGCAGCAATTCCGCTCCCGTCATGTAACGGACCGTGGCCGGCTTCAGGATCCGGACACCGTCCAATATGCCGCCCTGCATCAGCATCCTTGCAAAGCGCATATAGTCATCCAGCGTAGATGCCAGCCCCGCGCCGCCGGATTCAAAAGCGGGCGGTTTCTCCATTCCATTGCAGATCGCAAGATGATTCCCTTCATAGCGCACCAGAGAATTGCCCGCCGCTTCTTTGACCGTCTCGTAAGTTACCGCCAGCCGTCCCTGTTTCTTCTGCGGTACCCAGAAACCGGTGTCTTTCATACCAAGCGGCCCGAAAAGTTCCTTCTCCAGAAACTCGCCAAACCGCATTCCGGAGATCACCTCGACTACCGCGCCCAGCACATCCGCCGAAGTACCATACCGCCAGGAACTGCTCGGTTCATAAGCCAGCACGCATCCGCCCAATGCATCGGCCACCGCTCTGGTCGTCATGGCATCTTCCGTAAGAAGCCGCCTGTCCATTTCTTCAAACACCCTCGCCGTCTGCCGGCCGGACTCCGTCGTCTCGTCCGGATAGACAAGTCCGGAGGTCATACGCAGAAGATCAAATACCCGCATGGGCTGCAGGACAGGCTTCCTTGCAGCTGTCCTGTCTTCCCCATCTTTCTCACCCGGAACGCCGGCCGCCGCTTTCCCCGCTTTACCACCGGCCGCCGCATCTCCGATGTCGTCGCCTTCCACCACATAGAACTGCTCCGCAAATGCCGGCAGGAAATCGGACACCGGCTGACACAGATCCAACTCTCCCCGCTCCATCAGGATCATCGCCGCTGCTGCCGTGACAGGCTTACTCTGCGAATAGAGCCGGAAGATCGTATCACGGCTCATAGGACGGTTCTCCTCCCGGTCCGCCATGCCCGCCTCGCAATAGCACAATTCCTGTCCGTCTTGCTCCACCAACAAATTAACGCCTGCCACCTCGCAGTTTTCTACTGCTTTTTCCATTGTGTTTCTTATTTTTTCCTGTAAGAACATCTTAAATCTTTCCCCCTCTTTCTATGTGATCTGCACCTTTTGACTCTGCCATAACGAGCGCCTTTATTTCCCACTGCACTTCTTCCCACTGCCGCAGGGGCAGGGATCGTTTCTGCCCACCTTGGGCTGCATCCGCCGATAGGTATCTTCCCCGTCATATACATAGGCCGGTTCCTTCTTTACCGCACATGCTTTCTGATAGACGCGATACATATCTTCCCTGAGCTTCTGCCGGGGTTCCCCCTTTGCATTAAGTATTTTCCCCTTTTTATCTCTTGTTGTTACTTTATGGAATTTGTATCTGTCTCATAAGTCGTCAAAACATTCCAATAGCCAGACTTATTGGATCCAACCCGCTCAATAAAACCATACTCTTTCAAAACTGCAATTCCCTTATCCACGGTAGTCTTTCCAATCTTCAAAGTGTCAGCCAGTTTTGGCTTAGTAATATTCGGGTTATTCCTGATCTCTGCTAAAATGCACGCCTGTGTCTGTGTTAAATGGCAAGTTTTATCACCCACTTTATCACCCACTTTATCACCCACTTTATCACCCACCTTGTTAATCCATCGAAACGGTATGGTGACTACTATGGAATTTTCTCTAAACTCGTATGCTTCTCTTCCGTACCGCTCCGTAATCAACGGCACACCTCTTCCTGTTTTCTCACTGATATGCAGTTGCAGGAAAATCTCAGAAAGCTTTCTGTTGACCGGAACCGATTCCCCCGCAAAGAAACCTTCCATCGTCTGTTCCGGCGCCAATGAGCCACGAGACAGTATCTCAATTCTATCCGAGAAAACTGTAATCATTGGTTCATTGCCTCCTATCCATTTATTATGAACAAATGCATTGATGACAGTCTCCCTAAAAGCATCATTTTCAAACAGCGGCACTTCTTTCCGCTCCACAATGCGATTCGTCTCATCCGCCTGAATAATATTCAAAACATCACCATATCGAAGAATCTCATCAAGAGAATACAAAAGGCACTGATTCCCAAATTCTCTCACCGAATACAGCTGATCCGCTTTTGATCTTCCGGAAAAAATTGCCACTCTGACAGGAATATGAGAGTCATCGGAAAGTAATTGTGCCAGTAGGTTGTATTTTCCATCCTCCGTGTACAATGACAGGTTTTTCCTAAACGTATCGGGATTCAATTTTAATCCCTTTGCTCCATAATAAATTAAAAGCTTTTCAAAAGAGAGATCCTGATAATCCGAAGGCGTATTTTCCATTGTCGGATGACCATGACGCAATACATCAAACAGATATGACTCTTTTTCCGGATATTTTCTAAGATTCTCTTTGCTGGAACCAATGCGGATATACCGCTCTCTGTCATAAGCAGTCGGCACAGCCTTCGCTGCCGGTATCGTCAGTAGAACTACTCTTTTTTCCTCAATCCAAATCTCTTCAAACATGAAATTTATGTCCGGACTGAGTCTCCTTGCCAGATAGTGTTTTAAAGGTTCATTTCTGACGTCCTGATTGAACTTAAAATCAGTTCCCTTAATCTCATGCGTTACGTCATCAATACCCCATACAAAATACGCCTGCTGTTTTCCCTCCCATGCTGCACTGTTGGACAGCGCTGAGATATACTCGCCCAACTCGTCCGCCTTATACCAGTTTACTTTAAACTCAAACCATTCACGCTCCAAATCATATGCCCGTAGTTCGTTAATAATAGAAATCGCATTTCTCATTTTTCAGTCATACCTTTCTCTGCTCTTCATTTTCTATACGGTCAATTATTTTCGGGCACTATCAATACAGCAATCTTCTTTCCCACCCCAATACCTTCTGACCTGCTCCTCTGTAAGTGAATCGGCAAACTCCTTCTTCAACTGCAGAAAGTACTCTAAATCCATCAGAATACCGTACAGCACCGCCCGGTCCTCAAATTCCTCCCGGGTCACGGGCAGTGCAGAATCCTTCATATGCCGGAGCAGTTCCGACAGCCTCGCCAGCAGCTCTCTTGCGTTATTCGACTCTCCAAAAGTAACTGCCGCCTCATGGAACAGCTCCGCCACCTGTTCCGTCTGCGGCGGGATCGTGCGAATGCTTAGGATCTTCTTATAGATATCCCGCAATACCAGCGTCTGCTGTTCCCGCATGTTCATATAAGCAATGAAATATTTCGATTCCTGGAAAAAAGTATTGTTCATATAAGCATACGCCTGTTTCGTGCCGGAGGCAATATCTGCCTGCAGTTTATCGAAGCAGGCGCCCGTATAATCCGACCGGTCCTCTTTCCCGATATATTCCGCCATCCGCAAGAGCACCCTGCGAAGGTCCTCCTCCAGCGTGCGCTGCATAACCCGGATCTCCTTTCCCTTTCCCGGTATATAAAGATTGAGGAGCGTACCGGTACCGGCACCGATCAGCAGAAGCAGCGCCTCGTTCCCGATGAACGAAAGCGACATATCCTGTTCCAGCAGATAATGTGTCGCCAGAACCGCATTGATCGAGACTGCGTCGCCAAGCCGCAGCCAAACACAGCAGGCGACAAAAAGAAACAGAAAAATGCCATAAGCCAGCACATGATAGCCGGCCACATGAAATACCATATAAGCAAGAAAAGTCGCCAGCAGAAACGCGGCGATCCTTTTTACGGAGATCATGATCGTCTCCCGGGACGTATCCTGTATCGTCAGAAGCGTTATGATGCCGGCGGCGGTACCATACCTTAATCCCAACACATCCGCCAGAAAAATAGACGCCGCACTCCCGACGGCAATCTTGACCAGTTTCAACATAGAACCGCCTTTCCCTTTCCAATTCATGGCCTGACCGGCCGCAAGCCGTAACGCCTCCGGTGTCTTTTGCCTGTACTCACCCCATAAACGGCATAACATAGTTTGTCCACAGATAACTCACCGGCATCGCCAACGCCATGGCCGGGATCATATCCGCCACCGGAAATTCCTTCACCCTGATCATCCGAAATCCGGTGGCCAGCAGAAGGATTCCGCCACAGGCCTTAAAATCATTGATCATAGCCGGTGTGCACAGCGGATAGATCATCCCCGCCAGCAGATAAAGCGCCATGAAAATGAGAAACTGCGGCAGGGCGATCAGAGACACGACGATCCCCAGCGTACAGGCAAAGATGAGCGCCGTGGCAAAGTCCAGAATGGATTTTGCCAGCAGGATGGAATGGTCTCCTGTCATGCCCGCTACGATAGCACCGTAGATCCCAGTGCCGCTGGCGCAGAACAATACCAGCGCCGTCACCAGCACTGCACCGTTATCGCCTGCTTTTCCTGCCGCATCCATTTTGCCCGTCTTGTCCGTGCTGCTTATCCTGTCTGCCTCTTCCGGCTTCTCTGCGCTGCCTGTCCCGTCTGCATAACCCGGCCGATCCGCACTTGTTTTCCGCGCTCCTCCGAGCACTCTGCTGATCCCCTTCTGCATCATCAGGCTGGCTCTGTTGATCCATTCTCCAAGGTGCATGGCCAACCCGATCGAAGTTCCCACAATGACTGAAAAGACCACCGCCGGCATATTCTCCATCAGCACGATCGAGCTGATACCCATAGCCATGGCGCACGCCCCGAATACCGTATTCAGATTGTCTTTAAACGACTGGCTGATCTTGTCCCCTGCCAGTGCGCCCACGATTCCTCCGATGACTACTACCAGTGCATTTGTGATAACTCCGATCGGCATGCTGTTTCCTCCTTAATTGCATTCCTCTCCAACCGCTATAGGATAATGGTATATTTCTCAATTCCTGCCTGCAAACAAATACTGGTATTTCCTTCTTTGATTCATCAGAATCGTCGCCACTCTCTGTTTTATATCCGCAGGATAATATTTCTCTTCTGAAAGCAATTTGTCAATATCTTTCCGTCCATAGGAAAACTGCAGATGCTGCCCATACAGTTTCTCCACAATATCCAACTGTTCATCAAAATCCTGACAGATTGTCCTGGCTCTTGCTTCCCCTGTCAGACTGATCGTATCTCCTGTCAAGGGATAATCGATCGTTGTATCAGACAACAGCGCCGAACCATTATCAAAGACCGGACAATAGTGATACTGTCCCCTCTCATCCAACAGCACCGCAATATTATGTGTGTGCCTGTCTTCATTCAGAAACAGCGCGTCAATCGTCAGAAGTTTACTCAAATATACCCCAAATTCCTCCAGCCCGGTCATTCTGATCGTCTGCTCTACCAGAAAACGCACGCGTGCTTCGTACTCCCTGATAGAATAAATAGCTCCGTTCAGGCTTTCACCATACATATTCTGAAACAACCGCTCCAATGTGATCAGTTTCCATCCTGCCGGCAGAAAATTCCTGCTTCTGCAGCCAAGATACCGACTGTGACGATAAACAATCACTTCCGTTTGATAAGATACGTATTCTTCCTCTTTCAGACTACTGCCGGAAAGCAGCACGGATACGACATATTCGGCCAACCCTTCGTATCCGGTGTAATCTGCCTTGTACCAGACTCCCTCTTTCTCCCACTTTAGCTGATTCCCTTTGGAAGACTTTCTGCCATCCGTCTTCCCGAACCGTTCAAAAAGTTCTACCATAGCTTACCTCACTCACTATCGTATGTCCGCAGCCTTTGTCCGGTCACTTCTCGATCCGTATCCAGAAATCGTCTTCTGCCATTCTTCCCTGCGTCTTCCCGATGATCATCAAAGGATCATAAAAAGGCAGATCCAATTCCCGTAACATCAGTTTCATCTTGTCTCTGCTCCTCGGAAAACATCTGGATTCAAGAAATGCTTCATACGCCTCGAAATCCGGATGCTCATTCTTCCCAAACGCCCTTGCGATATAATCTCTGGTATAATTGTAAATCTTCACTCTCCTGTGACGCTCATCCACATCGATGATCGTGCACACCTTATCGCCTTCCATATACCAGAGTCTGAGCAGACTGCTCCTCTCTGGGACCATCAGTTCCTCTTTGATCTGCGGATATTCCAGGAGCAGCTTCGCCAGCGTCACGATTGGCCCGGTAATCTCCTTGCCGCCTGTCTCCCATCTCTCTATAGTCTTCTTCGAAACGTTGACCAACCGCGCAAACTCCGCCTGTGTAAGTTCAAGCTTTCTGCGGATACTCCTGATCTCTTCTGCCGTTATCCTGTCCGATATCGCAAATGTAACCATGTAGGATCTCCTCCTGTTTTCATCCTATCTGTACTGATATGATGCCGATACAGTGCTTTATCTATTCTATTATATCCTTATAATGAGGATGTTTCAATCTGATTATACCCTTATTATAAGGGTTTTTATTGCATATTTTCTATCACGGATCCCATGACCAGATCCGCCTTTTGCAGCGTCCATTTCCAGTAGTATAAACTATTTATCCGCGATTTACCATAAATACACGAAAACTCCACCGACTTCCTGTTATGATCATTGCTTGTTATATTGAACTATTCAGAAAAAGAGCGCCCTTACGTCGTAGGCCTGTCCGAATATGAGATTTTTCTCAATAACTATGCTGCAATTTCGGATATTTCCTGTCCGTATGCTTCACAGGGCAGCATTGGAGAACAGCGCATGCTTCTCCCCTGGCAGGCACTCGTTGCGGGGAAAAAACTGAAATGATTGGAAAAAGAAATGGCAGTCTCCGGTCTATCCGGATCTGCCATTTCTTATTTCTTCCATTCATTTCTAATGTGGTTGCCTGATACACTGTTGTTCCCCTGTATTGAACCGTCATAATCTTACCGTCTGCTGTCCTACTGCAACGCCGAATTCACGTTCCTACACCGAAACGGACACCGTCGGCTTTGTTTCCGCCGGTTTCGCCGTTCCGGCGCTTGTGTACAGCACCGGCTCCTTCAAAGCAGCAGGATCCGCCACACAAGCAGAAGGATCATCACCAGCCGAATCCAGATTCTCATGCATCAATCCCTTCCCTTCTTCGCTCAGCTCCACCGTGTCTGCATGTTCCGGCCTGCCGGTCTGCTCCTTGTTCTCTTCCTTTCGTTCTTCTCTCTTCTTTTCCAGCTCCTCCAGCTCCAGCTTTTCCTTCTCCTTGGCCTCCTCGGCTTCTTTCTTCATGCCCTCATCGGCCACTTCCTTGTATTCGTCCGCCCTGCCCTTGAAATCACTGGCATAGCCCATCGCTCTTTCCATTGCACCCAGATCACCCTTGCGCCTGGCTTCCTTGTAGACCCGCATCGGCGTATCCATCAGGTTCATATTAGTTCTTGCACCGATCAGCCCTTCCATTGTCTTTGTATGCATGGCATCTCCTCCAATCTTTGTGTTCCTTATCCGGAAAACGTCTCTCCTGTATTCTTTCGGAGGCATCCGCAGAAGGTCTTATCTTTCTGTTTTAAACAGTCAGTTTGATGTCATATGCGGCACAAGCACCGAGATCGTAAAAACACCGTCCTCCAGCTTTGTATTCATAACGCCGTCGTATCGCCTCACCACATCCCTGACATTCATGAGTCCGATACCAGGCCGGCTCTTCCTCCCGTTCCCGCATTCCTCCACCGGACTGACGCTGTTTCTTACTTCCAACAGAAAACAGCTTTTGACGGCTCTGGCCTGCACATCGATAAACTGTTCCGAAACTGCCGCGCCCTCATGCTCATCATAGCACACTCCCCCGCCGCGTTCCATCCTCTCACACGCCTCTAGCGCATTATCGAGAATATTTCCAAACAATACGCACAAATCAAATGCCTGGATGCAACATGTCTTCGGGATCTGCACATCGCACAGCCACCTGATCCGCCTGTTTTCTGCCCTCTGCCGCTTCTGATACAACAGCGCATCCACCGCACTGTTTCCCGTAGCTTCCTCCGCCGCTCCAAAACCACCGCCATCCCGCATACTATCCAGATACTCCGACATTTTCTCCCATTCTCTGTTCCGTAATAACCCCGTCAGGGCGAGCACATGGTTTTTCATATCATGCCGCAGACGCTCCGCCTGTCCATACTGCTCTTCTAACATCCGGTAAGCCGCGATCTGAGCATGATACTGTGCGCTTTTGGTCTGCTCCAGACAAATCCTGTCCAATCCGAAAAGATAGAAACCCACCGCGCACATAGACAGCGCCGTCAGGATCAGAAATTCCGTATGACTGAAGATCTGATCATAATACAGCCCCATGTTGCCGCCGCTTCTGACCATCACGCCGTAACTTGCACCCCAGTTCGCCACATCGATCAGTAACGTGACCGCAAAGAGCGGAATCGCCAGGAGTGCATGTCCCTTCTTCCATCCGGGATCAGTGACTTCACGAACCCGGATAAGCGGCGGACTCTCCTGAACCAGAAACGAAATCTGCCGTCTCGAAAGCCACCAGACTGTCAGCATCTTCGCAGACTGTACACAGCAAATGATCAGATATTCCTCGCTCATATCAATGACCGGCACCGGCATATGATACCAGGTATGCTTCCAGACCAACAGCAGACACGCCGTAAGCGATGTAACGAAGCTCCCCGTAAGCGTCGTCACCGCAGTCAGGATTGCGCTCGTCATAAGCTTCCTCTCTGTCCTTCCCCGAAACAACAAAAGCACCGATCCGATCAATGCCACATGCTGTCCCAGCGTAAACAGAATATTCGGAAGGGCCGCAAAATTTTCATACAGCGCACTGCCAAGCACGCCGCCGCCCAGAAGAAACGCTATCCATATCCTCTCTCTGACCCGCGAGATCTCCAGATACCTTCTGCAAAACCTGACTGCCGCCCAAAGGTATCCCAACCGGCACAAGGCCGTTATAAAAACAATCACAAAACCTGGCATCATAACCGTTTTCCCTATACTTTTTCCAATACCTTTTTCCTATATATTCTTCATATACGCCAGTATCTCCCGGCAGAACTGCTCATATCGCCGCTTGGCGATCATCACCCGCTCTTTGCAGTCAAGAATCGCCTCCTGCCTGTTATACCCGTCCACATGCCGCAGATTGACCAGATAGCTCTTATGGCACCGGCAGAACCCTTTTCCCTGCAGGTTCCTCTCCAACACGCCGATCTGCTCATAATAGGTGAAAACGCCCTCCGTCCCATGTACCTCGATCACCCTGCCCCGGATCTCAAAATAGTAGATGTCATCCAGAAACAGCTTTCTTTTCTGCCGTTCCTTGCTGACCAGTATAAAGTCCCGGGAGTGCTCCTTTGTCCTTGACACGATCTTGTCCAATACATGCCGCAGTTTCCGGTCATCGACGGGCTTTAGCAGATACTGAAACGCCTCCACATCGTAGGCGTCAAACACATAGTTCCGGCTGGAAGAGACGAAGACCAGTATCCCGTCATAAGCTCTTTCCCGGAAAAGCTGCGCCGTCCTCATACCGTCCAGTTCCCGCATGATGATATCGAGGAAAATAATATCAAAGTCTTCTTCGGCCTGCAGCAGTTCCCGTCCGCTGTTGAACTGCCGCACCATGCATGGCGTCTTCATTTCCTCCAGAAGCGCACCGATCCTGCCGGCCATATTACAACATTCCAGAATCTCATCATCACATACCGCGATCGACAACAATTTCGTCACCTGCCCTGTCTTTTCATTTCACTTCCTGCCCCATATACTATATCGGCCATCGTCCGCGCTCCGGTTCCTTCCTGTCATGAACGGTCGTTTTCCTGTCATGACAGGAGGCATCAAAAAAGCGCAAAGCCCTTGCTATCTCAAGCAGCTCTGCGCCTTGTCCGTTCAGATCTCTATCACATGGCACGCCTTCTTCAGCATGTCGATCAGCTCCGTCAGGTAATCCGCAACTTCCATGGAATCCACATTCTCACGCCTCCTGTATGCCGCGATCTTAGCCGTCGGCGGATATGCCATCGGCACCAGTTCACCGCCTTCCAGAAGATTCGCCACAAACTCGCAGACCTCCAACAGATCTTCCACATCATGGCTGCGGTCAAATCCCTGATTCTGCCTTGCCTTACGCAGCGTCCGCTGCGCCAGGATGCAGGCTCTTCTCACATAGTCCTCCTGATTCACGTCGGAACGGACCGCGTTCTCCCCTCTGTTGCGGAAGAATCCGTAGATGGCGGATACGATGGAAGGATCTCTGACCGTGCCGTCCGGATAAACCACCCCATGTACCCTCGACCACATGTCCTTACCGATCATCAGCTCAAACAGATACCAGCCCACACCATATTCATCATGCAGTTCAATGGACATCTCATACGGATTGGCTCTGCCGATACAGCACATTTCGTTATCCAGAACAGGCTTGCCGTATTTTTCACTCATCTGCTTCGCATACTCCAGTGTATCGCGCATCCGCTTCCTGGTAGGGCAATAATCATGGAACACGATCACATCAACCAGCTCTGCCGTTTTACTTGGCTCCGTCTCATAGATAAAGATATTCCCGATACCAATATCGTGCACCGGATCCCTGCCCTTCACATACTTACAGAAGTGGCGGACGATCTCCCAGGTCTTCTCCTGTCTGTAGCGCAAAGCCTCCATGTCGGGCCGTTCCTGATAATCCTGCACATAAGAAGGCTCCTCCTCATACCATGTCACAAAATTATCCGTATAGCCGGGCTCATTCGCGATATCCCAGAACAGAAGGCCCTCCTCTTTGCCGATCGCATCATAAAGCGCGTCAAAATACTGCTCTCCGATGTACCAGCTGGAAGGATCCTCAAGCGTCCTGGCGATCGGCCGAAGACCGGCCTCCAACATAAATCCTTCCGGTGGAAGTTCGTCTTCACGGAAACGGAAGCCCATAAAAATGATCGGATTGGTAGAAATGCCATGTTTCCATGCGGTCTGCACAAAATCCTTCACATTGGCAAGAAACCGCTCCGGATTCTCTTTATAGAAATCATAGCTTAAGAAGATCCGCGCGCTGTTTAAGTGAAGTCTCTCGGCATAACCCATATCCCTGTCCACAATATCATGATGATAATCCGTCCAGAACTCCCTGTCATTCACAGCATCCGGCTGTGTGTAATTGAACCCTCGCAGGGTCCTGTAATCAACTGCTTTTTTCATGTTTACCTCCATATGTACGACCCATACGACATCCTATTCCTAAAGCGGTCAGACATCAGCCCTTCACGCCTCCCAGCGTGATACCCTTGACAAAATTGTTCTGCACAAAAGGATAGATCACCAATACCGGCAGCACACCTGCGATCGCCATAGCCATACGCACCGATACCGTGGGCAGATTAGCTAACAGGGCCGCCGCATTGGAATCACCGGACTGGAGCAGATATTGAATATTCTGCACGATCCTGTTCAGAAGATTCTGTATGGAATACAGATCCTGTCTTCTGTTCAGATATACATAGCCGTTATTCCAGTCATTCCAGTAAGCAATTCCGGCAAACAGGCCGATGGTCGCGATGATCGGCTTGGCAAGCGGAACCACTACCTTAAGGAAAGTCTGCGTCTCAGATGCCCCGTCAATATACGCCGCTTCAACGATCTCATCCGGAA
>CANOCU010000029.1 GCA_947564645.1 uncultured Lachnospiraceae bacterium | reverse complement strand
TGGCAAACTCCATCCCCATATCGTTGGCGATATTGTAGAGCGGCACCAGATCCTCGCAGTTCATATCCTGAACCGTCATACCGAATCCCACGTCCGGATGCTTCATCTCCACCAGTGTCTGCAGCGTCTTATAGCCTCTGTTGAACCCGTCCGGAATGCCTCTGATCGCATCGTTGGTGGCCTGCAGCCCTTCGATGCTGATACGGATGCCCACCTTCGGAAACTCCTTGCACAGGGAGATAATCCTGTCGGTGAAATAACCGTTGGTAGATATGACGATCCTGTCAGATTTCTTGTACAACTCCCTGACGATCTCCGGCATATCCTGCCTGATAAAGGGTTCTCCGCCGGTAATATTGGTAAATGCCATCTCCGGCAGCTTCTTCATATCCTCCAGGGTAATCTCTTCCTCCGGTCTGGTAGGATCCTTAAAGCAGTCGCACATATTGCAGCGGGCATTGCATCGATACGTTACAATGACCGTACCGTATAAAGTTCTTCTCGCCATGGTATCTCTCCCGTCTATCTTAATCGTGATCGCTTAACGACCCTGATATACATTCTTTACTATTTTAGCACAATATTCCCCGACTGTGTCAAAATTTATATTTCTGCAGTTCTTGCTGTATTCCCTGCACAGCTCCTCATCCTCCCACATCGCCCTGATATGCTCCGTCAGATCCTGTAAGTCGCCTCCCCGGAACAAGTCTCCCGTCCTGCCGGGCACTACCAGTTCCGGCGCGCCGCCCAGATCGGAAGCCAGTACCGGCGTGCCATACATCTGCGACTCCATCACGGAGAAGGGGCAGTTCTCATACCATTCGGAAGGATAAACGCTGAATCTGGCCCCCATGATCAGCTTCTGCAGCGCCTCTCCCGTCACAAATCCGCGGTTTTCCACGTTGCCGACCTGATCCACCTCTTCTTCCAAAGGTCCGCTTCCGGCGAAGATAAAGGGAATGTCCGGCAGCTCCTGGCAGGCCTTAAGCAGCGTCTTAGTGCCCTTTTCCTGCGCATAACGGCCAAAGTACAACACATAGTCCGCCTGTCCTGCCCCGTCCTCCTGCGCTGCCTTACCGCTGTCTGCAGAGATATTCTGTCCACCGGCACCCTTGTTTCCACGCTTGGAATGCTTACCGCGTCTATCCTGCCTTTCCCGGGCCGCATCGATAAAATTATGCATCATCACGGTTTTATCGGCAAGCAACGGATCCGTATCCAGCTGTCTCTTCATAAACTCACTGGGACAGATGATCACATCCACCATCCCGTAGGTTTTGCGCAGGGCATAGAACTTCGCCTCCACCGTCCCCAGTATGCTTTTTATCCGGGAATCATGAATACACCGGTTCTTACTGCACTGCCCAAAATCGCCGCCCCGGCAGGCGAAGCAGATCGTGCCGGTAGCCGGGATCCTCATCATATGATTCGGACACACCCATTGATAGTCATGCGCCGTATACACAATCCTGACACGCTTTCCACACTTCCTCTCGAAAGCGCGCACGGCATAGATCACGGAAGGGGTCAGCTGAAAATTAATATTATTCAGGTGAACTACATCCGGCCTGAAATCTTCCAGAACCCGGCGCATCTTCTTCCTGGCCTCGCCGGAATAAATAATGCGGAAAGGATACAGCAGTTTCCCGATTCCGTCGGCATGGAAATCCATGTCGGATGTATAGCATTCCAGACGGTTCCCTACGATCCTGCCTTCATGCTCCATGCCAAAATACTGTACCTCATGGCCCCTCTTCCCTAATTGTTCCCCCAATTTGAATATATAAGTCTCCGAACCGCCATTCGGATGAAGGAATTTATTTACCATCAATATCTTCATAACGCCTGCAACACTCCCGATACACTCTCACCGTTTCCTCTACGACCTCATCCCAGTTATATTTTCCGCAGATAAAGTCTGCGCTCCCGTCCGCATACGCCTGCACGACTTCCGGATGTTCCAACAGATCCGTAAGCTTATCCTGCAGATCCTTCACATCCCCATGCTTAAAGATGAAAGCCTTGTCTTCCACCACTTCCGTGTTCTCACAGATGTCGCTGACAAGACAGCAGTCCCCGTAACTCATCGCCTCAAGCAGCGTCAGCGCCATACCCTCCACGTCGCTGGGCAGCAGGAACGCATAGGCATTGGAGTACAGCTCCTCCAGTATCTGTCCCTGTACGAAGTCCGTCATAATAATCCGCTCATCCTGCGCCGCCATCCGGTGGACCCGTTCCATATACTCTACTGCCTGGCTGTTGCCACCGGCGATCACCAGTTTCTTATCCGTATCCAGTCCGGAAAAAGCTTCGATCAGATAGTGTACTCCCTTCTCCGGCACGATCCGTCCCAGGGACAGGAAGTAGCCGTCCTTCTTCAGCCCGTACTTTTCCCCGATCAGCTGCGCTTCTCTTCGCTCGGGCCTGGTAATTCCGTTGGGAATATAAACGGTCTGGCGACCATAAATATCCATAAAGTACTGCTGCACGTTTCGGGAAAGCACGATGATCTCGTCGGCGTACTTCGCAGCCATCTTTTCCCCGAATTTAATGACAAAGGACGCCAGGTTTCCCCATTTGGCACGCTGCCAGTCCAGTCCATGGACCGTCACTACGATCTTCCTGTGAAAAAGCCGCGGGATCCACAGCATGGCACAGGGCCCCTCCGCATGGTAATGCAGCACATCATATCTGCCAAACAGCGCCCTGAGCGTAGCCAGGAAACTGTATACGATCGCATTTAAGCTGCTTCTGTGAAAAGTCGGAATGATATAGACCCTCACACCCTTATAGAACTTCCTGCCCTTCCAGCCGTATTCCTCATCGTATTTTTTGCCCGATACATGATGTCCATACCGGTTATAAGCGTCCACACGATGTCCCAGCGCCGCAAGGCGCACGGCCAGTTCCTCCACCACGATCTCGATGCCGCCCTCTCTGGAAGGAATCCGTTTGTGGCCGATCATGGCAATACGCAGGCTCCCACGACTTCTCCTGCCGGCCTTCCGGCCTGTTCCCAAGGCTGCCATGCTCTCTGCCCTTCCCCGCTCCTTCTGCAGCCGTCGGGATTCCCTGCACACATTATACAGAAAAGCAAAATTCGTATTCAGATAACGCGGCAGAAGCCTGCCGGGATTTTGCATGATGCGGAAAATCCATTCCAGACACAGACTCTGCATCCACATGGGCGCACGTTTTACGGTACCTGCGATAAAGTCAAATGCCGCCCCCACACCGATCATCAGGCCGTTTACTTTCTTTCGGTGCTCATACATCCAGATCTCCTGCTTAGGCGCCCCCAGAGCCACCCAGACGAAATCCGCCCCGCTGTCATTGATCCGCCGGATATCCTCCTCATCCTCCTCCGGCGTCGGTTTCCGGAAAGGCGGCGCATACATGCCGGCGATCTTAAGCTTCGGATATCTGGCAATCAATACCTTTTTAAGCTGTTCCAGAGTATGGTCCGTACTGCCATAGAAATAATGCCGATACCCCTTCTCCTGGGACAGTTCCAGAATCGCCGGCATCAGATCCGGCCCCGGAACCCGCCCGGCCTGCTTATACCCCCTTCTGCGGCTGACGATCGAGAGGGGCTGCCCGTCCGGCAGCGCCATGGCCGCACTGTTCTGTACCAGACGGTATGCCTTGTCTCTGAATGCCATCACGGTTGTATGCACATTGGATACACAGATATAGTTTCCCTTCAGTGCCTCCAGATTGCGTGTGATATAGGAAATCGTCTGATCCATATCCGTCACGTTGATATTTGTCTTCAGGATCTTACAATACTGCAGTTCTTCTCTGCCCATCTCTCTGCCCTGCCTCCTTAGTTGCGTCTCGTTGCCCGCGGTGCGCTCTGAAACAGGATGCCCGCACAAAATCCGGCAAGGGCTCCGATCAGGACGCTTCCCACATAATATCTGGCCGTCTCCAGCCTGACCGCCTTCCCCTGCACAAGCTGCATCGGCGTCTGCGCATCTCTGTAATTCATGACCTTCCATCCCTCGTAATCCGGATCCTCCGGGCTCTCCAGATAAACGGAAGTCTCCTCCTGTCCGTCCGTATAGAAGCGCTGTACCACATACCCTTCCGGTACCTTATAGAAGATGCCGCACAGCACGGCTCCCACGACCATGCCTGCCGCAACCATACAAAGAATCTGCCTTCTGCGATCCTTCCAGACCACCCCTGCTGCCCTATACAACTGATCCGGCAGCCCCGCAAGCAAAATACACACATTCCTTTGCCCCCGGGAAAACAGGCAGTATTCCTTCTCCCCCTCTTTTTGCAAAAAGAGCAGCCCGCCCAGAAAGAGCAGTGTCACGTTCTTAAAAGAAGTGTTAAACAGAAGCGGCTCCGTCCATCCCGCTCCCAGAAAGCAGACCAGGATCACCAGTTCCAGTGTCCGCTGCTTCTTCGTATCATAGAACAGCAGTGCAAAATACCCCAGCATAAGGATCCCGAAGAAAACCAGCCCGTAATTGATATACCCCCATACATAGGAGTTATCCATCGTCATGGAGGAACGCACCACCTGCGAGATATCCGCGCCCAGAAGGCTGCGGTACTCCGACCGCAGAAACTGCTCCGCAAGCCAGATCCTAGTATTCAGCATGGCGTTTAATTTCTGTACATAATAAGCATATTTATTGTCATAGAGATAGAACGGCAGAACAAAGGACAAGATCAGGCAGACCGGCAGGATCAGATTCACGGCCGCCTTTTCCAACAGGCAGAATCTCGGCCGAATCCGCACATACAATCCGCCTGCCAGCAGCACCGCCACGATCCCGAACCCGGTATAACTGACGGAATAGAAAAAGACGAGCAGATTTCCTGCCATCAGAAGGCAAAAATGTCTGAACCGATAGCGGTTCCCCAATGCATAGAGAATAAAAGCGCAAAGCGCCAGATAGGTAATGTGCAGAATATTAGGATGACTAAATCCCAGGCTCCAGCGGAAAATATGCCCCAGCCCCAGCTTGGCATGCACCCGGTACACCGTATGCTCAATGCGGAAGAAAGAGAAAATACTCAGAAAGAGCGCACAGACTGACCAGACCCACAGTCCCAGATGAAAAACCTTCTTCACGGAGATATTTTTCATACCTAATACCGTAAATGCGAGAAAAAGGATCCCTCTCTCATGGGAATTGTAATACACAATACATGTCAGGAGAAATAACAGCGTCACCATAACCCACTGTCTCTTCGTATAAGGCGTGATCAAAAGCTTGAGAAAGCCAAACGCAAACGCCGGCAGCACCAGAAGTTCAAACAGTTTCTGTCCTTCGTACAAGCCCAGCCCCTTGGTCACGGACAGCAGAATAAAGAAGGCAAAATAACATGCCTCCGCCCATGTCACCATGATACCGTTCTTTGATGCGGTCTTCGTAGTAATGTATCTCATCTTTCCCTCTGTAACCTCCCCGTCCGGAGTTCTTACTCAAATCACCTCGCCCTGCGGCGTGATCAAAGTCCATTCCGGCCACAATTCCTTCATCTGCTCCGGAATACATACCTGTGTGTTTTTATGGATCGTCGGCCGTATCATACATTTTCTCTTATGAGCATTCAATCTGGCTCCCCAGAAACTGAATGTGCTGTTCGCGCATATATTATGTCTGCAATGGCTCATGAGCATCATATCATAGAAACTGTTTTTGCCCCTGTTCCAATCGATGATCGTGTAGTCTTCTCCCTGATAATGCTCTCTGACATAAAGTGTATCATCCGAAAAAATATAAAGTTTCGCGGTAGGGTATGACGCCCGAACCAGCTTTATTGCCGCATCGTAGTAAGCGTCCGTGCTGATCCCGCCAAACAACGCCCGATTGTCCGAATCCAGATAGTCTCCTCTGCGAATATGAACGCTGACCGATTCGGCGGATTCCATCTCCTCGATCACCTTTTCATTTCGCTCTCGTGTCTCCTTATCCGGACAGACCGGAAATATGATCTCTTTTCGCAGCTTATCCAGAATATCTGCATAATACTTCTCGCATGCCCAATATCCTACCAGATATTTATCCGTAAACCGAAAAACCTGCTCATGGTACATATCCCATTCTGCAAAGCAGGGGTTTGATGCCGGTAATAGTTTTCTTCTGATCCTGGCTGTCATAGTCTCCGGCTCATCCCACAATCTGCCAAGCACCGAGCGGATCTCTTCCTGCGAAGCAGTGCGATATCGAAGATCGTCAAAATAGTCCAACTCCAGTTCTCTCTTTGCGGCCACCGCTTCCCGGCCTTGTGTCCGGTCAAACCACGAAAGGTCGAGACATGCCGTCTGCCCGATACTTTCCAGTTTTCTATAAAGTGCATATTGCTGCAACTGGTTCCCCAGACCGCCCATAACCTTGACAATGATCATACAGTTTCCTTCTTTCTGTTTCAAAAAACAGTCTTCCCCTTACAACATAAGCGCTGTCCCATGCGCCCAAGGATATGCTCCATAATGCTGCGGATACTGTCCGGGCCCCACGCATTCCCCCGAACACTGATAGACCCTGCCGTTCCTGATCGCTTTCTCCACGGCGTTCATGCCGTCCCGCAAAGACTGTTCATAGCCCTTGCCGCTTAGAATCCCCATCTCGATTCCCTTTTTCAACGCTGCACAGATCATACCGGTCGCGGAAGTATCTGCCGGCCCTTCCATTGCCTGTAGCTGCCATGAAAAATATCCGTCCTTCCTCTGATAGGGCAACACGGTATTCGCCAGCTTCACATAAGCTTCTTCTATCCGTTCCCGTCCATATTGTGTTATCATGCAGCCGCACATACCTCTTAACAGCCACCCTGCAGCCCGTCCCCATCCTATGATTCCATATTTACATTCCTCTGCTATGGAATATCCGTGATAGGGCAGACCTGTAAACGCATCCATACCATACGCCAGGAAATTAACGATCTGCTTTACGGCAAGCTCCATAAATTCTTTCCTGTCATATACCACCCCATAATGATACAGAAAGGGACATGCCAGACCGATGGAATCCACGAGAACATCCTCATTTCCTCTTCCGGCCCGGTAGAGAAAGCTATCTGTCTCATCCTTTGGATAACCAAATCCGAACGCGGCTATTTTTTCCAACATTTGTCTGTATTCCTCTGCATGTCGTGTGAAGATAATGGCATTATCCTCCCCATCACGCTGATTCGTCTCGCAGACCGCCAAAAGCGTCTCTCCGGCCAGCAGATCATCCAGCCACAAAACCGGACATCCCTTCCGAAACCATCTGTCAAAATAAGCTTCCAGGGCAAGATCGATCGATGCCATATCCATTCCGGCGTTCCCGTCCACCCGAATCTCTTCCCGACACTGCCATAGTCCGGCCGCCAGAAGCCCCGTCGGCCAGAACACAGGATCCTCCGGCACTGTGCTCCTCTTAAGCAGATATTTCTTAACCCAATACTTTACTTTTGCTTTTGTATCCCACATGCCATACGTCAGCAGATCCTGACATGCCGTCCCGATCAATACACTCTTATCCATTGTCTGTCCTCAACTTCTACGCCGTTTTCCTAACCTGCCATGAAAAAGCGTCCATAAATACCCAAATTCCTCCGTTTTCCTGAAAAACAGAAAAAACGTCATATTATAAACCCCTGCAACGACCAACATCATTCCCACAAATCTCACCAGGTCAACCTGTGCAAGAAGAATACTTCTCACCGGGATCATGACCAGTACAACCCCAACGATAACGCCGATATACTTCGCCGCATCCTTAAAATAGCTCCATGCGCTTCTCCCGAAGCAGTCCCGATAGACGATCACCGGCTGTACCAGATTCGCCATCACACCGGACACTACCGTTCCAAGATAAACGCCTGCAAGGCCAATATACTGAATACCAATAACCGAAAGCACAAGATTTACGATTCCCTGCAGCAGGGAAAGATATTTGTCCTGCTCAAATACACCCGCCGCTATCTTGAAATTGACCAGAACAACCCTACCGCCTTTAAAATACAGGTCGATCAGGATCAACGTGAGCACCGCCTGTCCCAATTCCCAACTCTCATTCAACCAGATTCCCGTTACTAACGGCGTCAAAAGCAGCCAGAATCCCACTGCCGCAAATCCATACAGCCAACACGCAAAAAACCGGTAAACTTTAAACATGGCAAATTGTTTATCCCGAGATTCCGTAGCCACCAGATTGCCAAATCCTGAAATAACAGAATTGAAAATAACACTGATGAAATTTGCAGCATAAGTAATGATCATTGTATAATTTCCTACGATCCCTACCCAGTCCACATTCATAAAATAAGTAATGATGATGCTGTCCGTTGACAGCCTGGCCACATCCCCTATCTTATGAAACATCAACGCCTTTGTCTTGGTAATAACCAGATCTGTTTCCGCTTTCTCTAACTTTTTTACTTCCTTGTCGCGCAAATAAGGATAGAGTCTGTTAAAATAAATGCCAACAAAAATCTTCTGCACGAGCTCTACTACAGCCTGTGTCAGTAAATAAAAGAGAAAATTTCCTGTCAGAAACAAAATAACGATCTGTGCAAAGACTGTGGCAATCTTCGTAAGCGTAGCAATATTTGTCTGTATATAATTGCGCTGCTGCGCATTCGATAAACTATATTTATACGCGACAAAATACGTGCTGACGGTATTGAACAGAAAGATCAGATAATAGATTGTCAGATCCTTAACCGATATTCCTCCGCTATCCTTGATCAAATAGGGCAGGAAGGGAGTCAGTAGCAGCCCAATAGCTGCGATCACACCTGCGATCGCCAGATAAGCTCTCCGGTAAAGTCTCATATAGGACTTGATCTTTTCCTGATCTCCGACAGCAACCGGCTTATACAGACTGTAATTTAAAGCGCTCCCGATCCCTAACTCCGCCAAAGAGAGCATACTTAAAATATCCGTATACAGACTGTTGACGCCCAGAAGAGTCCTGTCAAGAACCAGAATGAATACCGTTCTCTGCATGAATCCCATGACCAGAATTATAAAATTACTGATATAGCCAAAGAAAATATTCTTTCCAGCCTGCCTTACTCTTCCCATACTACCCGCTTATACCTCTTTATATATATTTCTTACTTTCTGACAAACCTGCACCGCTTATTCCTCTTGAACATGCTTTTCAGGCTGTGATACAGGAACAGATATCCATCCGGGGCTGCCCGAAACACGCTCACCTTAAGGCGGTATCCCCGCTCCAGTCCCTCATAGGCGCCCGGTATCCTCATCGTTTCTTCCACTACCCGGCTGCATTGCCGCCGCAACTCAATATACTGTTTTCTCTGCTCTCGCGAAAGCAACGCCAGTTTCCCTGCCACAAGCATACAGGAAACAAGCAGGATCGAAGCGCACCTGGATATGTCCTCGTTATCCTGAAGGCTCTCAAGCACCGTCTGCCAGCATCTGATCTGGTCCATATCGGATGCTCTAAAGGGCTTTCGCATTGCACCGGAAGGATTACGATAATAGCAATATCCCTCATAGCTGCTGCTGCTGATCTTCCTTGCCTCTGAAGAAACTTCCCATAAGAAAAGCATATCCTCACCGATCGTGTAATCCTCCCTGAAGAAATGTCCCGCCACTAACTGTCTGCGGTACAATTTACTCCAACATCTGGTATCCTGCCTCAGAATCCCCTCCTTAAGAAAGTCTCTCCCATCTATCAAATGCCTCGGGCATTCTTCCCGGATCAGCGACTCCACCCCGTTCTTACGGATCTCCTTATATAATAATTCCCAATCTTCTCCTGTACATTGTCTGAACGCACAACCTGCAATATCCACCTCCGGTTCCCGGACCTGCTCATAAAGCCTGCTCAGGCAATCCGGCATGATCCAGTCATCCGCATCCATAAAAAACAGATGATCGCCTTTGGCGCTTTCCATGCCCGTATTGCGTCCCCTCGATACGCCATGATTCTCCTGTGTATGGATCACATGTATTCTGTCGTCTTTTTTCTGCCATGTACGGCAGATTGCCAGTGTTCTGTCCACCGAACCGCCATCCACCAGGATAAGTTCCCATGCTTCGTATTCCTGCAGCAAGACACTTCTGATACATCGTTCCAGATAGGCTTCGCCATTGTACACGGGAACAATGATACTGATCAGATCAGATCTTATATTGTTACTTGTTTCCATAATCTACGAATCTCTTCTCCTGCTTTTATCGCATCCTCACGGTACTGCGGCATCACTTCCTTCAGCCTTGTACAGATCGCATCCTTTTCACTGATCAGCCATTCATATGCCCTGATCAGCGCGTCAGAAGTCTGCAGAGACTGTACCGGAAGGACATATCTCTCTTCGGTGCCAAACAGATCTCTTGCGATTCCTCTTGCCTTGACAGAATATCCGATCACGAGTGTCGGCACAAGACTCGAATAGGCAGCGATCGTGGCATGAGTCCTCGCTCCAATAAAAACGCTGCATTTTGAGATCACATATTTTACCTGTTGGCAAGACATATCCGGAAAAAGAAATACCCGGGCGTCACACTCATATCCGCGGTATAATTCCGCCAAAGTCAGCCTGTCATCATTGTTGTTCCACATTACATGGGGAATCAACGCTACACTGCTGTCAGAGGTCCGCAGAATATGATCGATCAGTTTCTTATAATTCGCTATCGTAATACCTTCATCCTTCTCATAGCGAATGATCATCGGACTGATATTGATCCCGATAGTTGCCCCTTCACGAAAATTCTCAGGCAGTTTCACCTTCTCTGCCTGAAGAGCAAAGGCCGGATCCGGAAAACGCTTCACATTCTCTGTCACACCCGCCTGTCTGAGCGCCTGCTCCGTAATAGACTCCCGCGGCGTGATCAGCGCATATCGCTTCATATCCTCTACCACCTCAGGATCCTGCAGCAGCTCCGGCTCTATGGAACACCCCCACAGGACAGTCTTTGCCCCTGCTTTATGGAAGGTACTGTTTGCCACGATTGCCTCTCTTTTGGAAAGCTCGTAGCAGTACATATCTCCACCCACTGAAAGATAGAGCGGCGCTTTATTCTTTCCCAGAACTTTTCTGAACCGATACCGCATAAAGGATTCCGGATCATGAAAGATCGCCCGCCATGCATAATACCAGACATGTGCCCAAAAATGCTCCGCGATCTTCCTCTCCTGCAGAATGTCACATAAGGGAGCCAGGGAATAAGTCCTGTCTTCTTTCTCACTGTTAGTCACGAGCAGCTTGGGGATCTCCTCCAACATATGGCACGTGCTGTTGACGATCGCCTCACAGCCATGGTTTCCACTCCCGCCATGCAGATACATAATAATTCTTTTATTCATTCTCAACCTCGAGTCTCTTCCTGTTCTTTCAAAACCAGTTATTCCCGTCTCACTTCCTGTCATGCCATCTCATCAGCATCCTCAGCAGACGCAGCAATGTTTTCTCCGGATACTGCATCCCCAGATACATTAACTGATTGGATCTCTCCCTCACCGACAACGGCGTACTCATGATATATTCCCGAATTTCCTGCTGACAGAAGATTCCCTGAATCGCCCTGATATAATTCCTGTCCGGATTACGCAGTTCATTCTTCATCACCAGCATCAGCATATAGCAATACTCTCTTCGCAGTCTCTCCTCACCGTCTCTGACCTCTTTATCCCTGACAATATTTTCCATCGCCCGCCGCCATGACTCCACACTTTTAAACATGCCCGCATCATAACCATGAACAATGGAATCCTCTACATATCTGTAATGATAGAAAGCTGCCTGCTCCATGACTACGATCCGCCTGCTGTTGAGAAGCGCCGGATAGATCAGATGAAAATCATCTCCCATCCGGATTGACATATCGTAGTATTTGTCGTTTCCCTCAAAGACCGATCTCTCGCAAAGTTTCATGCAACGGGACATTGGCAACAGCCTCTGTTCGTTTCCGATCAGGCGTTCCTTTACTTCCCGTTCCAGTTTCTCTCCCTCATAGATTCCCGGTTTGATCAAAGCTGTCACCAACAGCGTCCGTTTCCGTTTCTCTACTATATGATCACAGCACACGATCTCCCCTGGTTTGCCGGCCAACTGCCCCGTCATCTTCTCCAACATGAACCGGTCCACATAATCGTCACTGTCCACAAACATATAGTAATCGCCCTGTGCACACTCCATCCCCGTCACGCAAGCCGCTGTCGGGCCGCCATTCGTCCGATGGATCACGTGTACTCTTGCATCCCTTTGCGCATACCGGTCACAGATCTCTCCGCTCCCGTCCGTAGAAGCATCATCCACCAAAAGCAATTCTATATTCTGATAGGTCTGCCCAAGAATGCTGCCAATACATTCATCCAGATATTCCTTTTTATTATAGACCGGCACGATCACGCTGATCTTACAGCTCTCTTTCATAAGATACCCTCTTCTTCACCGCAGGTTAGCCTGTCAGCCATTGCTCTCGCAACAACATTCCTCACCCATTGATGCAGCCCGGCAGTGCGCTCATGTACTCACACCCTTCGCGATAACAGTCGATTTCCGCTTCTGGTATAAAACAGATCCGGATGGCACATGTGACTTGACAACGCTTCCGGCCGCAATAACACAATCGTCTCCGATCTCTGCACCCCGCAGGATCGTACAGTTGGCGCCTACCCACACCCTGTCTCCGATCGTGATCCTGCCTGTCAGATATTCACTCTCCCCATCCCTATAGTTATGATCATGATCCACGATCACCGTATTGTTTCCGATCTTACAGTAATCTCCGATGATAATCTCCTCCATACAGGAGACACAACAGTTTGTATTAAAAAAAACATGCGCTCCTATCCGCATCCTGCCGGCTTGTCCGCAAAGCAGATAAAGCACTCCTCTGTTCTGAATGCGTTCTCCCAACCGTATTTTTGCCCGCGACGCCAGCTCCAGATGCAGTCTGTCAAATCCCTGCATCCAGGAAGTGTCAAGCCTGCTGCCATACCGACACTTCCAACCGGTTATCTTCACAGCGCTTTTTAGGACACGTCCCCATATGCTCATCTGCATCAACCTCCATGATCACGCTTTACATCCCTGGCGCACTACAGACTCATAGACCTCGCTCAGCTTCTTCAAATGACTTTCCAGACTGTAAGATTGCACCGCATCCGCACGTGCATTCTGTCCACAGGCAGCTCTTCTGTCAGGCTCCATAAGGAGTTGTGTCACTGACTGCGCGATGGCCTCCACTTCTCCCGGCTTTCGTATATAGCCGTTTTCTCCATCCCGGATCAACATAGGGATCCCGCCAACTGCCGTCGTCACAATACCCATGCCATAACTCATGGCCTCCAGTACTACCATCGGCATACCTTCATTATAGCTTGGAAAAAGGAACACCGCACTTCGTTCAAATAATCCCGCTTTCTTCTTGCCTCTCACCCATCCCGGAAAGGAGACGCTTGACAGCAGATTCTTCTGTGCAAATCGCTGTCTCACCTGTTCCGTCTCCCCATCTCCCGCCATAACAAGCCGCGCTAATGGCACTTCCCGCACGACACGTTCCCAGATATCCGGAATATCATAACACCCTTTTCTCTTACCCAGTTCTCCGACAAAAAGCACCTGCTTGTCATCCCGTCCCTTGTCATAAGGCTTCCCAGGAATCACACAGTAATTTTCCACCACTGTAATGCGATTTTCCGGTACGATCCTGCCTATCCGCCTTCTCCATTCTTCCGACAGGACCAACACCCGGTCACATCTATTGTACACCGCACGGATCAGTCGTTTTTTTCCTGCAAACGCCTCTTCGTAAAAAGTATCAAACTCCGCACCGTGGATATGATTGACCACCGGAATATGACACAATTTGCTTAACAGGATAAACGGCAGCTTCCTGTAAAAACTGGGGCCAAAAGAGGAATGTATATGAACAAGATCCGGTCTGCTGCCAAAAAGCTGCCTGCCAAAATCCCAATAGCCTTTCAGCGCCTTTTCCAGTTTCTGCCATCTACTCCCGTCACAATACGATTCTACATACTTTATCTGATAACGTTGTTCCAAAAACGATCCTTTATATCCGGCCACCACGGAAGCAATTCCGCCTTTTACGGCAGGATTAGGCACTATCATGCAGATTTTCATGCCAGTCTCCATTCCCTTTCCGTATCACTTGGACCCCCGGCCCGTCAACACTACCCATATCGTCTGAAAAAGGATTTTGATATCCAATCCGATGGTCCAGTTATCAATATACTCCAAATCCAGTTTAACCACCTCATCAAAATCAACGATCTCGCTGCGCCCACTGATCTGCCACAGACCGGTAAGCCCCGGCGTCATGCTAATCCGCCGCCTGTAATGGGAACTGTACTGCTCAAACTCATCCTCCGTAGGCGGCCTGGTCCCCACAAGGCTCATGTCCCCCTTGACAATATTATAAAACTGCGGCAGCTCATCGATACTCGTCTTACGGATAAATTTCCCTACTCTGGTGATCCGTGGGTCGTTCTCCATTTTAAACATCAGTCCCTGCATCTCATTACGCGCCTCTAACTCCTTCTTTCTTGCCTCCGCATCGATATACATGGAACGAAACTTGTAGATCTTAAACCGCCGACCATTCTTACCAATCCTGGTCTGCGCAAAAAAGATCGGCCCCGGCGAATCGATCCGGATCGCCAACGCAACGAAAGGCGTCATGACTGCCGTGATCAGCAGGCCCACGATCCCGCCCGCAATATCGATCAAGCGCTTCACAGCCATTCTCCGATAGTCTATATGATTGATCGAATACGTCACGACCGTGTATCCAGCAAAACTGCCGACTCTGATCTCCTTCTGCGGGCCCTCGATCACATCTATATTATAGTGACAGGCAATCCCCATGGACTCCAGATCATAGATCATATGCTTCACATATCCCTTGTCTTCATCCGGCAGATTGATGAACACTTCGTCCAAAGGCATCTGCCTGGCCGCCTCCAGTACGTCCCGGCCGTTCATCGTCACCTCAATGCCATCGACGACCGTCCCTTTTCTGTCCACATCCACGCAGGCAAGCGCCACGATCTCGTAATCGATATCCATATGCTCCTTCAGTCTGGCAACGGTCTTCCCGAGCACCGCCTCCTTCGCAATGACCATGATCTTCACAACATTGGATTTAGAGGTAAAGTAAGCCCGCAAGAGCCTTTTCATCGCAAGCCGGACCAGCCAGACAATCATAAGATCCAGAACAAAAAAATATCCCATGACCAGTCTGGAAAAATCATAACTTCGCTGCATGACAAACAGAAAACACTGCAGAGAAAGGATCATAAATATGTTAAATTTCAGTACCGCAACAAACTCCACAAAAATACCGCGAAGCAAAAATTCCCTGTTCCAGTCCAACATAAAACTATAAATAGTACAAAAGAGCAGGAAACAAATAAACCCCATAAAATGCAATTCCGGCTCCATGACCCGTCTGAATTTCTGATAGCGCAGCAAAATAGCGCTGCCATACGCCAGCGTAATACTGAGTAAGTCTGTAAACAACAGACAATAGCTTTCGATGATCTTCTTCTTTCGGTTCATGGGTATCTATTCGCCTTTCCAAAAACCATAATAATACAATATATCACTTTAGGATAGCATTTTCTGGATGGATTTTCAAGGCTGAGATGTTCCCCTGTCCGAGTTACATGAATATGTCTGCACTGATGATCCGTTCAAATATTAACCTGCATTTTCCCTGTCATGATCCTTACAGTAATAAATACCACTGTCAGTACATAGGGTACTAGTGAAACCCCGGTTGCTATGCAGGCTCCGACAGCACCATACTTTGGGATCAATATCCAATTTAAAATAAAGTTGATCACTAAAACAGAACTATAGCAAATACTGCGGACACCTGCTTTTCCCTGAAAATCTAGAAAAATGGAAAAAAAAGTTGATATGCTATACAAAATATAGTACGGCATTAACCATATTACGACATTTCCTGCAAACCTATAGTCATCTCCGTATAAAATCCTGATCAGGAATGGCCCTGTTACAACAAATGCAATCACTACTATCCCTGTAATAAGCAAATTAAGATTACTCAACCTTTTCAGTTCAGTTTTCTTATTCTCTCTATTGGCAGTATTTATGACTGCAAACGAAGTTAACGTACCTGTTGCCAGAGCATAATTAAGATGTGCCGTCTTAGAACATAGCTGTTTGGCAATAGAATAAATCGATACCTGTTGTTTTGTGCTAATTATGCCCAACATAAAAATATCCATCTCTGTCAAGATCATTCCACTTATACCAGTAACTGCCAGTGGAAGTGCATATTTAAATATTTTTCCCATCATTTTATGGAAATTGCTCTTCATATCTTTTGACCGGTACTGTACACTGTTTAGTTGAGAAAATCCAACAATCAATAATATAATTCCGGAAATGAGATACCCGAGCGCTACTCCTATAACATTCTTCAACAGGTATGCGCCAGCTAATCCAAAAATAAAGTTGGTCCCAAATTCAGTCAATGTTATCCCGAACAAGCTCTTATACTTCTGAAGTCCAATACATAGTTCTTTAAAAAACTCTGTAAAGCAACTACAAATCACAAGCGCGCCCGCAAATTTATACAAAAATAATAGATGAGAATACTTTTCCGGATATCCAAATATCACAGCAATCTTCTCAGAATATACTATAATTATAGTGGCAAAAATCAAACTGACAATTGTTCTCAAGATTAAGCCGGAGCAAATACAAACATTCCTGTCTTGTATAGTTGTCTGCTTGGATACAAATACTTTGACCGACTGATTGATTCCAAACCATGCCAAATAAAACATAATACTTACAGTTGTATAAAAAAATGTCCATTCCGCATAGGCTTCGATACCCAATAGTCTTGCCAGTAAAATATCCAACATAACAGCAAATAACATTGCAACAATTTTGGCCATAAAGGTCCACGATACATTTTTCAATGAATTACTTTGTATGACCCATTTTCTTATCATTTCATTACCTATACTTTTCTGGTGCAAGAGTTTTAAAAAATCCATCAATTTTCTCAGCATTTAAATCCGTTGATAATACTTGCTTCGCCCTCATTCTTGCTTTGCTCCCCAGATGTTTTGTCAAATTATGATCATTTATGAGCATGATGATCTTATCTGCCATGTCCTCGGCATTCTTGAATTTGGCAAATAAACCTGTATCCCCCAGAATCTCCCGAGAAATTTCCCTATCAAAGCAAATAACTCCCATTTTCATTGCCATGTAATTATAGACCTTGCCATCCCCCTCAGCTGTTGCTATTTTGGGAGCGACTGCAATAGACGCCAGTGACAGATAGCGTGGCGTTTCTTCAAATTTAATCTTTCCCATGAAAATAGTATTTTCTGATATGCCAAATTTCTTTGCCAGCTCCTTATACTTTTCTATATTTGGATAACCGATTATAATAAATTGAACTCTTGGTATCTTTTGATGAACGTATTGAAAGGACTTAAACATTAAATCTACACCCTGATATGTTTCCAACAAACCCATAAACAATACCCGTGGTTTTGACAAATCAATCTGATATTTCCTGACCAACTCCTGATCCGGTTTTCTCGGAGAAAACAATCTTGTATCAACCGCATCTAACGCATTTATCATTCTCTCTTTCGGAACTCCCATCTCCTGTAACTGCGTATACAAATTCTCCGATTGTGTTACGACCGGAAACCAACAATCTATCTTTTTTTCGATCCACAAGAAAATCTTATAGAAAATCCCTCCTTCTTTTACAAACTTATGTTGAATGAGCTCTCCGCTCAATGAACCCTGACAATCAAACACATACAAAGGATCTTTATAAAAAAAACTGCAGAACTTTGCAACGCAAGCGCCTTCATGCAAATAAGCATATACAATATCCGGATTATTAAGTTTAATTGTTTTCCATGCTTTAAGCGCAATAAACGGAAGAAGGAATATTTTCCAAACAGAGGGACCAGCAGACAATTTCTTATACCATGGAAAATTAAAGCAACGAATCGTTTCAATTTGTTCTATCTCACGTCCAATGCCATAGGTAACCAGTTTTATTTTATAACCCCGTCTTTGTAATGCGCTTATTTGTCCATAAATTCTTGTATGACATCCACGGTCTGCAAAAAAAGGTGTGGGAGCTATCATAATTATTTTCATTATGTGACTGTCCTTCCATTAAAATACTTCTTAATATGATAAGTCCGGCATCTCCAGACTCCTATAGAATAGCGTTCTCATCTGCATTCTGAACACATATCTCCTTAATACTGTAGGGACTGTCTACATGCACACCATAATACGTCTTTATCAATATCTCACTCATTAATCCAAATACAAAAAGCAACAAACCGATCACCACAAAAAAAACAGTCATGAGTGGTGGGAAAAAATTATTGGACATCTTTCTTCCCATCACCCACAATGCTATAGACCAGACTCCGCATATTCCACCTAATCCCAGGAACATTATTCCAATGCCGCCCATCACATGGAGTGGTCTTGCTGCATACTTATTCCAAAACCAGACCGATATCATATCTACAAACCCTTTAATCGTTCTGTGCCAATTATACTTTGTTCGCCCGGAAGTCCTTTCTCTATGATTAACTACAATTTCACCAACTTTATACCCCTTCATTTTAAGAATCGCCGGAATAAAGCGATGCTGTTCGCCATACAGATTAATTCCCTGAAAACACTGTCGATAATATATCTTTAGAGAACATCCGCTATCATGAATTCCATCATGAACCAGAAGATGTCTCAGAGCATTTGCCCCTCTGGAGATAAAACGCTTCATAAAGGTATCTTTCCTGTTTTTGCGCCAACCAGAAACAACATCCAATCGATTGCTGAATAGATAGTCCAACATCTTTGGAATATCAGCCGGATCGTTTTGTCCATCACCATCCAATGTCACAATAAATTCCTTTGTACTGTTTTTAATCCCGGCATCCATAGCAGCAGTCTGTCCAAAATTTTTACGAAACTGTATGTATTTAAGAGGAGACAATGTCCTGCAGATTTCATCTGTTTTATCAGAAGAACCGTCATTTATAAAAATAATCTCATAATCATATTTTGCCTTTTCACAGACCTCTTTAATTTCTCTGTGAAGTTTCTCTACATTCCCTTCTTCATTATATACAGGAACTACCACGGAAACCCCTATCTGTTTTTTATCACTCTTTTTCACTTCGTTTGTCATATTCTTTCGTCACCTTTCATTCCGTTGATCAATTCTTTATATCTTTAGTTTTATTTCTAATTAATGTAAAACAAGTATGCGTCTTGCTGATATTCTATGTACAGGTAATCGTTTCGAAGAGTATCCATAAATTCAGGCGTGATCCAAGAATCTATTTTTCTCGCACAATCTGCCCCAACAACAAGAATATATGGATCATTAATAGTTTCAAAATAGTCCAGGAGCTCAAAAAATTCCTGCTCGGTATACCCATAACTATTATTGATATCATCTTCCAAGCACATAGCTCTATCCCAATTCAGCTCTCCAAACGCTGCTTTGGCGTGTTCGTTGACCCATATACAGAAACACTTTCTGCCATTGCTAATTTCCTGTGAAGCTTGCGCTATCAAGCCTCCATAGTCATCAAAGAAAACCTCTCCAACAACATATGGCAAAGTATAAAATTCTTTAATGTGCATAGTAATTCTGGGATAAGAAAAAAGTGCAGTCAACACAGTGATCATTATCATCCACCCTATAGACCTGCCTGAAACAGAAAAATGATCAAGCCACAATATCATGGAAAATATCATAATTGGCAAAAAGGCAGTAAAAGAACGGAAAAGTCGCTGATCAAAATAAAGCATAAGATACGCAAGAAAAGGTACAAAGCCCAACAAATAAATTCCAGGCAAATTATCTGATATTTCCCTTGTAAGCAGCAAATACCCAAAACCGATCATACCAATTGTAAGAAAAATTCCTTTTGTCAAAAAATACCCTATAAACACAGGCTGCAGTAAACCTGTTCCGTGTTTATTAATAATCAATTTTGATAAAAAATGAGGGCAGGGAGCTATACCTGCGCGAATTAAGATAAAGCATATTGTAATGCTGACCAGGCAAATGCTACACAAGACTAATCCTGGGATAAGGAATTTTCTCTTTTTTAAATAAGGGATCAGCCTGATACTAAGATAATTCAACATCCATGCTAAAATACCGGTTCCTAACACAGCAAGCGAAGATTGCTCCGTGGGCTGAAATAAGTACAGCATTAAAGCAATCGTAAAATAAATGAAATGTAAGAATACACGAATGACTATCGAAGAAATATGCGCCAATTTATATAAAATCAATGCAAGGACAGCAATGACCACTTCATCACACACATACATCCGAATATACATGTGATTAACGATCAACAGGCTATGTGCGCACATCAAAAAAGTAAAGCAGATCAAACTATATACATGTTCTGCTAAATGGTATATTAAATATAAATAAATGGAAACACTTATGAAACCAAAAACACAGGGGATTAATTTATAGATGTAATAATTTCTTCCGAAAATAGATGTTGAAAATCTGATTAACCAGTTTAGATAAGGCGCACGCTCATAACGGGACGCTGCAAAGAACTGCTCGTCTACGGCAGAAATATGATACAACTCATCATGGGCAAAATACCCCCCCCCCGAAACGGATTACAAAACTCAATGAAAACAAGGCATAAACACCGATCAGAATAAAGCTAACCTTCTTAAAGCACTTACTATCCGACACATCTGTCTTTCCATACATAATATACATTCTCCCATTCCACAAACTATTTCTCCGCAATAACAATCATTCTTCCTGCATTCTTTCTATGTCTGAGCAAAGCTGCTTCAATCCATATATACCGAAAAATTTTCCCTTTGTTTGGCAAATACTCTCTGCCCATTTTTTTGTATTGCATACTTCTATCATAGGATGCCGGAACTATTTCATTATATATTTTGATATTCTTAAAACCACTTGATTCCAAGATCCTTCTCATACCTACATCTGTAAAGTGTACCCTATGCCTTGGCAGGTCAAGATCATGAGAAAACTTCCCAAATTTCTTAGTCTCATAGCTATTCAGCTTAGGAACTTTAAGGAACAATACTCCTCCATCTTCCAATCCATTCTCATAGATATTCCTGATAACTGCATCAAAATTATTCAGATGTTCTAAAACATGCCGCAAAACTATAAGATTATATCTCTGTGAAAAAACTATATCATCGGCCCTTTTACACTCCAGGTCAATACCATGCTCTTTTCGTGCGTTTTCAACCCCCGCTTCTGATTGTTCACTTCCCTGTAGAAATTCTACATTCTTCCAATATGACTTTAGTGTCGCTATAAACTGCCCCCGCCCCGCCCCTATTTCATATACTTTTGCCGGTATTTTTCGCATATACTTCTGAATGATCCGCATATCCGATCTATATTTATAAATCTGCAGTGTATTTAACAATCCGTGCTTAGAAACATAAGCTTCAAACCCCGGAGGATAATATCGGCTCAAAGTCTCATCATCCATTGGTGGATATGTGTATCCTATTTTACAGTTATTACAATAATAAATCGAAAATACTGTTTCTTTATCTTCCCCTACAAAATAATCATGTCCATGCTTCATAATACATCGCATATCATTTCCACACAATTTACATCGCATATTAATTAATACCCCCGTCACCTATTAAAAACCAAAATTACTTTCGAATAATTATAGCTTGTATCAATATTGATGTCAATTCAACTTTCCACATAGTCAGGTTAATTGGTAACAATTCACCCTTCAGCTTCATTGTTACGTTAATTGATCTTTTAGACGAAAATGCATCTACTTTGCAATAAATATTATAGTCTATATTTTCCCGTTCTGTCCCTCAGCCTCCACCTTACCAAGTAAATATAAAAAAGCAATAACCGGTATCTTCATAATTGGCACTTTCGTATCATGCGCCATAGCGCCAAAATCATCAAAATGTTTTGTAATCAGAAAAGCACAGATAACTCCAGAAGATTCGTCCCTGCAAAGTTCCACAATCGCATCCGTCTATGGGATATGGGAGTTGTTGCAGCATTTGACCTCACACAAAATTTTCTCCCGTGGCGACAAGGCGAATATCCTTCCTGCCGTCATAAATAACCTTCATCCACAGTTTCCAGTTCTCTGTATATTGAATCTTATCCAGAAAAACATACCTGGTTCCCACGATAGGATACATAGCTTCATAAATAGATAAAATCCTTTCCACATCCATAAGTTTGATGGTCGAATTGTCAAAAGACACATGCAGAATGTATCCGGCACTTATCCTCACTTGCTCATCGCTTACAATAGACATATTTTGCCTCCATAATATCATTATTTCTTAACGGTTTATATACTATACTTTATTATTTTCAATGCGATTTCATCAGTATATTGTAGCAATATCCACATCATGATTACAAGTCTTTTACCTAAGGTTGGCCTTGCAATATTTCTAAATCCTGTTAAAATTTCAATAGAGCTTTGCAGACCACCTGACCGACAAAGATACTATGAAAGCGTGCATTCTGCACATTGGGTACCTGTATGATTTTTCACTCTTTTGCATACCTGTTATTTTTTCCAATCGTATACCTGATCTATTTCCTGCTGCCCTGCCGGATCCGTTACGTATGGCTTCTGGCGGCCAGTTTCTTTTTCTATGCCTGCGCCGATCTACGCTACGCTTTCTTTCTTGGCGGCGTCATTTTGGTTGCCTATACTGCCGGCAGGATACTGGAACGGATCCGCCTAGGTCGAAATGTCGCTTTATCCAGAACGATCCTGATTCTCGCGGTTTCCTGCAATCTCGGTATTCTTGGGTTTTTCAAATATACGAATTTCCTGTTGGAAAATCTGAACCGCCTTACGGCTCTTCTGCATATGGAACATCATTTTGCTTCTGTTGACGGTCTGCTTACTCTTGGAATCTCCTTTATCCTCTTTCAGTCTGTCAGCTATATTGTGGACGTATACCGCGGCAACATTGCCGCCGAAAGAAATATTCTGAAATGTGGTCTGTACCTGGCATTCTTTCCCAAACTGATCTCCGGGCCGATCGAACGCGCAGGAGATATTCTGCCGCAGATTCATAACGGAACCCGCTTTTCTCTGCAGTGTCTTAAGGAGGGACTATCTTTAATCCTCCTGGGGCTGTTTTATAAACTGGTGCTTTCCGATAATATTGCCGCACTCATCAATCCGGTTTTCACTTCCTATATGAATTACTCCGGCCTGCAGATCGCACTCGCCGTCATTCTGTTTGCCTTTCAGATTTATGGCGATTTCGGCGGCTACTCCTATATAGCGGTCGGAAGCGCCAAAGCGCTCGGCTTTCAGTTATCCGATAATTTTAAATCCCCTTATCATGCCAGGAGTGTTGCCGAATTCTGGCGCAGATGGCATATCACATTGAATAACTGGCTCAGGGATTATCTTTACATTCCTCTTGGCGGCAGCCGCAAGGGTCTTATGCGTACCTGCCTGAATATGATGATCGTCTTCCTGCTGAGCGGATTATGGCATGGTGCAGAATGGTCCTTTGTCATATGGGGCGGACTTAACGGACTCTATATCGTGTCCGGCAATCTGTACCGACGTTTTCACACGCATTTTCATTCGGATACAGGTGCGTGCGATGACAGGATGTCTCCCGTTCAAACCCTCCGCCGCAGGATCTGTATTTTTCTTCTGGTAGATTTTGCATGGCTCTTTTTCCGTATGCCGGATGTGAGATCTTCTTTTGCCATAATTGCGCATGCTGTCAGACAGCCGGGAATAAGAGAACTGTTTAACCTCGGATTTTTGAACATTTTTCCCGATATTGCAAGCTTTGCCCTGATCATGGCGGCTCTTTCTCTCCTGCTGCGGATCGATACGGTCCTTTATGAAAAGAAACTGTCCTTTTGTGCGCTTTTCTTTCAACAAAGTTCTTCTTTCCGCTGGCTGTTTGGCATTGTTATCTTATGTATGATCATTTTCTTCGGAGCGTATGGTGAAACCTATGAACAGACACAATTTATTTACTTCCAATTCTAAGAAAGACACAAATAAGAAAGATAGAGATAAGAATAATAGAAGAGCCGTCGGAACAATTCTCTTCCTGACGAAGTTGTCCTGTCTTGCTCTGTTCCTTATCCTTTTATTCGGAAAAGTGATCATGCCCCAGTATCTATACAGTTACAACGCTTCCCTGTTGGACAAGATGGAACATCTGGCCACCCTTTCCGGCCCTAAGATCGTGCTGATCGGCAACTCCAATCTCGCTTTCGGAATCCGCTCTGACCTGTTGGAAGAAGCGTTTCACATGCCGGTCGTCAACATGGGGCTTCACGGCAGTCTAGGCAACGCCTTTCACGAAGAAATGGCAAAGCTTCATGTAAACGAGGGGGATATTATCATCGTCGCACACACAGAATATGATGACGACGATTTGATCACCGATCCCGTAATCGCATGGCTTACCCTGGAAAATCATCCTGCGCTGTGGAAACTGGTGCGGGCAAAGGATATTCCCTCTTTGTATTTCTCCTATCCTGATTATGCCAAAAGGTGCCTTACCCTCTGGACATCCCGGAAAGGAAATGAAGCAAATTACGGAGATGCTTACAGCCGGATGTCCTTTAATGAATACGGAGACGTGAGCTTCGACCGTCCAGGCGGCCGCTATGATCAAGATGAGTTTTTTGAGATGTTCACGATCAAAGTTCCTTCTGTCGGCGAAACCTGTACAAATCGCCTGAATAGACTTAACCAGTATATCACTGAGCATGGCGGTATTATGCTGATTGCTGCCTATCCGGTCGTGTCTTCCGAACATACGCCGCCTGCCGAAGAGTATGTGGCATTTCAAAAGAAGCTGTCATCCAGCCTGGATTGTCCTGTGATCTCTGATTTTACGGACTATTTTCTGGATTTTGACTGCTTCTATGATACGCCCTATCATCTGACCAATGAGGGATGTTTGCTTCGCACCAATCAGCTTATCCTTGATCTGCGCTCTTATCTGGAAACGCTGCAGCCTCACAGCTCCCCATCATCATAAGCAGGAAGTTCCTTCCGATATAGACAGAGATCAG
This sequence comes from uncultured Lachnospiraceae bacterium, assembly GCA_947564645.1. Lineage (GTDB taxonomy): Bacteria > Bacillota > Clostridia > Lachnospirales > Lachnospiraceae > UBA3282. Next base: position 19,311 of record CANOCU010000029.1, on the reverse strand, counting down.
ATGGGCTTCCACCACGGTATAGACCGCCAGCACCGTAAATACCACCAGTCCGCAGGCATCCCGGCACCTATAAAGCTTCCGAAGAAATACAAGCTGCGCCGCCAGGTATAAGATTCCCGGCACGATCCCATAGCGATAGAATAATTTGACCCATCCCATATCAAAATAGTGGTCCATATTGCCGGGGCAGGAAAAAGCAGACCAAGTATGGATCATCCCGTCGTTTTCTTCCGTATCCGTCAAAGATACGATCCTGCCGCTGATATAACGGTCAATCTTCGTAAGCGCCACAATATGCCCGTTATCCCGCGGATCTTCATAGAAGAACGCATTCCACTTCGCATCCCTGACTCTCTGGGCACACACCGCCGCATCGACAGAAAACCCGATGCACAATAAGAAGACCAGCCCGCCGCACAGATACGACAGCCAATTCCTACGCAGAAATTTTACATAGGTCATCACACAGGCTCCGGCAAGAAAGGCCGTCGTGATCAGCATACTGGTCCTGGATCCCGCAAGCTTATAAACGCCCACATTTAACAGCATCAGGAACAGATACAGATACCACTTCATCTGTGCAAAATACACATACACGCCCATGATCACCAACATTAAAAACATACAGGACAGCGCATTGGGATGGCCCATACCAAGCGTATATCTGGTTTCCTTAGCCGCCTCCACGCCCACATACAGGGTTGTCTCCGCATCCTCCCGCCCATAGGCCTGTGTCAGGCTGATCTCCCCGTAAACTCCGGTCACCGCCAACAGGACAATGACCATACACCCCGCCAGCGTAACATAGAACGTATATTTCATCATCTGTCTGAGCGGAATATCCTTACATGCCGCTACGAAGGTGACGATACGGATCAGATCATTGGCTCCCGTCACCCCGTAAGAGACCACCGCAACCAGTTCCAGCAGCAGGATCACACACCACTCCTTCACCGTATGGTCCGTCAGCAGCAGTTTCAGGAAAAAAAGGGCGAAAGTGATCTGAAACAGCCTGCCTTCCACCGGGTTGGTCAAATTGCTCTTATCAACCACGACGATCAGAAGTTCCATCGTCAGTCCGATATAAAAAAGATACCACGGCAGTCTGCTTTTCTTAAGACCGCGATAAAATTCCACCATCGTATCCATCCTTTCCTGAATCATGTTCTCACGGAATGCCCAGCCAGTGCGCACACTTGCCCGTGAAAAGTAGCTCCTTCCCTTCTTATGCAGTCTCCCGGGACTTTCCCTTCAGGCGTACCAACACACCATGCACCCTGCGCAGAACACGCATTCCTGCCAGCTTCATTTTCTTCCACAGGATCCTGGCCTTGCCGATCTTCGGTGCAATCAGGAAGGCATACTCGTCCTGGTGCTCCCGCAGATACGCCGGATAGCTCTCATCGATGGGAACCCGCACAAACCGCGCATTCCTGCCGAAAATATCCTCGCCGCACAGCAGCCTGTCCACCGCCTCATTCAGATAGCGGGATTTGTTATATTCCTGATGGGCCGCCGCCTGTACCTTAACGCCGATACGCTTTGCCACATCCCGGTCACCGCCCATATAGCCGAAATGCCAGCCGCCGTCTGCCACCCGGACGCTGCGCGGATCCTTAGGCGATACTTCCCGCAGATACACGATTCCTTCCTCCGGCAGGCTGTCGAAGCTGCACATTTTCGTACCAAGCCACTGTTTATGCGCTATTCCCGGGAATTCTCCGGTAATAGACAAAAGATTGCCTGAGATCTCCTCCATATTCAGGAAGCAGTAAAACATTCTCTGCGCCAGATGGTAGATCTTCGTCTTGTCAAACTGCGCCAGAACCTTCTGCAGCGTCTCCGGACGCGGAATCTCATCCACGTCGCTGAAGATAACGATGTCATCCGCCTTACAGCCTGTCATGCCCCGAATAAGCTGGTTCTTCTGGAATTTGTCCCGCTCATGGGTTGTCACCCCGCTTAAGGGCGAATTATCCACCGCGATATAGACGATCTTATCCTCGAATTCCCGGAACATCTCCCGGTTATCCGCGAAGATCATCTCTTTCGGCTCGCCGGAAAAGGTCACCGTGGACTCCTCCAGCACGAATTTGTCCACATAAGGCGCCAGGATCTGCATTCTGAGCTTTAAAATATCAAGTTCGTTAAAAAAGGGGATACAATCATAAATCATCTCTTCGTTCCTGTCACTTCCTGTTATCTGAATCTCCTCCAGAACAGCATTGGCCGGATCAGATCCTTTACCTTCTGCCATCTGACTTTCCACGGATTTACAAACTTCGGGTACTGTGCATTCCTGCCCCTCCATTTATGGAACAGAAACGGCGCCTCCACATCCATGATCTCCGGTATCATATGCTCATGCCCGAAATACTTTGCCACCTCGATCGGGGCGAACTTCATCCCCGCATCCTCGATCACATTTTTATACTGGCAGCAGAGAAACGTGTCCTCGTTATAGTCTCCATCGACATTTTTCTCCCACTTAAGACCTGCCCTCTTCGGAAAATCGAGCAGCCGCTTACTGCGGATGGAAACACTGTTGCCCACGCGGCAGATCTGTCCTTTCGCATCCCGATAGGAATGATCGTTTTCCGGCAGCGGCCACGGAGATCCGATGTAGTCATAGTCCAGAAATTCATCCCGCCAGCTCTCCGGATGGACCACAAACCCATCCGCATGAACCAGAAGAATATAGTCCGTGTGAATATGTTCCCCCAGCTCATATACCACCTTATAGTTAAACTGATCGATATCATCCAGTTTCGAAGTATGGGAATAACGTATGCTATTCGGAAGCATCCACGGCTTTCGATGAGTGATGAGCACCACGTCGCCGAAGTCGATCTGCCTCATGCTGTACTCCATCGCCTTGATCGTCTCATAGATATTTACGCTTGTCATTGCCGCCAGCGTTACATTCGGCAGCCGCAGTCTGTCTCTCATCTCTTTTCCCCTCCCGGAGCAATCATACAGCCTTGTACATACCAGTACTCCATACTTGAAGTTCTACTCTGCAAAATCATGGATCATTCTTCCACAATCCTCACATACGCCTTATGATAATACTGTGATACCGCCAGATTCAGCCAGTTTCCGGCCTCCTCCGTAAGATCATCGAAATCAAAAAGCGCCGGGCGGGCCGAATAAGGCTTAATCTCCACGTCCACGATCGTTTCATCAATATAGATCTCATGCCGCTCCATAGCTTCCTGATAGAAAGTCCCGGCTTCTCCGTTGACAAGCGACCGCAGGGCAGACACACTGGTATACGTATTCTTATCCGCGGTACACACCCACATCACCATAAGGAACAGGAAGCAGACCGCCGTCAGCCTGTTGCCCGTCTTTTCCAGAAATAACCCGAAAATCTCTCCTGCAGACAGCCGTCCGGCATCTGCTGCCCGGCCCTGGGAACCGTTTTCTGCCGCGAAGGCTTCCTCCTCATCCCTTTTATGTGCAAAATACCCCAGCCAGTAAGCCGTCACCAGGAACAGGCCCAAATAATATACCATCTGGATGATATTGTCCACTCTCGACAGTCCCACCATGCCGATGGCATACAGCGTAGGCGTAAACATGGCCGACAAAAGGCAGATCGTCCCCGCCGTCACCCATACGGGATGCCTGAACTTCCGGTCCGATCTCTTGACGATCCTCCACAGTACCGGCAGCAGCAGCACCCAGACCAGGATTACGAAAGGCGTGGTCCAGCGGATGATAAACACTGCCGCGTTGTAGAAAGACAACAGGATCGCCGTCACCGCAGAATATCCCTCATCCATATCCAGGCTGCCCCTCTGCGCATTCCCCGGCGCCAACGTATTGAACAGGAAGCCGATGCTGCCCGTGATAAAAGGAATGACCGTCACCGCAAGTTTCTTTCGGTTGACTACGGCCGCATAGAACACTAAAAGCGCCATCATGATCTCCGCCTGCAGCGCCGTCACCAGATTGCCTCCGCCTACAATAACTGACAGAACCACTGCAATACCGCAAAGAAACGCCTCTCTGGATCTCTTCTGTGCCCAGAGCGCCGCCGAAACCGCCGCCAGTCCGAAGAACCAGACAGACTGCATCAGTACGTAGTGCGTAGCCCCGTTATACCAGTAGATCCCTTCAAAAGGAGCCTCCAACACCTGATAAAACAAAAATAATAGTACAAGCATGACAAAAGCGCTGCTCACCTGGTCTGCCCCCAGCCACTTATGCAGGATATGCTTTCCCAATACAAAAGTGGAGGATGCGAACATACCGATCATGATAAACGGCACGATCCAGGCCACGTCATACCGGAAGTTCATAGGGCATAAGGACATCAGAAAGCAGGAAATATAAGTTCCCTGCCAGTTCTGATAATTATCCATGTTCTGCGCCCAGGCCGCCTTTAATGCTTCTGTGACGGAGCCTGTAGCCATCCATGCATCATGCACGGACACGCCGTAATTATAATCATCGATGCACATCACATTATATCTGCCCAGCCATAACAGCGGAACCAGGGACACCAGTAAAAGCAGCCCCGCATACAGCGTAAGCCTTTTCATGGGAAGTCTGTCCACACGCTCCCCCAGCCATCCTTCTAATTGCTTCACCTTCCGCATTGCTTTATCCATAGATCATAGGTCTCCTTATCTTATCGATATACGCTTTACCGGCACAGCTTATCGATACGACGCTTCACGCCGCGGGCGATCTTAGCAAGGTATGCTTTCTTATAGATATATTGGCCCTTAAGCTGCATCAGCCGCAGCCGCAAGCCTGTCGGTCTCACATTGACAGCCGCATATTTGGCCGAAGTCTTCTTATATTCGGCCAGTTCCTCCCGGCACTGCTTTGCCGTAAAGACCCTGCCTTTTCTGTCCATATAATGCCAGCCCTCATAGATATTCTGCTCCGACGCCCAATAGCCGTCAGACACATTATGACGCGCCCAGTATTTCGGCGCCAGCACATACCCCACGGTATCGCTGGTAAAAGCCGGAAAATAAGCAAAGGACGAATTGGCCAAAAGCAAATACCTGGCATTTTTCAGCACACTGTAGTCCTTCGCCAGATCGAAGTTATAAGCAGGAATACCCGGCAGCAGTTTCCCTGCCTCTTTCACGTCATTGGTAATGATCATGAATTCCATCGCCGGATTGATCTTCCGCATCTGTTTCATACCCATGATCCAGTATTTCTTGCGCAGGAAAAGTTCCGGCGATCCCATGTAATCGCTGCAGCGAAGATGCAGCACACACAGATTATCCCGACTGTACTCATGACAGTCATACTCGGGCTTCACCGCGAGCCATTTCCTGATCTCCTCCTTATGAGAGATGAAATAGTCCTCTGACTGCAGGTTCCCATATAACAGCGTGCCGTCCTCCACTTCGAACAATGCCCTGTCCGTGTCTGTAACATACACGCCATGGGTCAGATCGTGTCTGGAGTTACCTGCATACAGCCTCGTTTCCTTTTCCTGAAAGATCTTCTGATAATCCTCTTTCTTAGAACGCCTGCCCATATCCAGATCCATGAAATACAGTCCGCAGTCACTGTGCATATTATTGGCAAAATGTTCCGGATCCAATACGCTGTACTCATAACCTTTATCCTGTGCAATACATCTGGTCGTAATATAGAAAAACAACTGGTTTCCCAGACCAAAACCTTCCTGTACCTCAATTCCTAACATGATAATGTCGTCTCCGTAATCTTTTCCCCTTCCACCTTGTAGATCACATCGCATTTGGCGATCGTATTGAGCCGGTGGGCTATGATCACCATGGTCTTTCTGCCGTGGAAGCTGTTGATAGCATCCATGACAGCCTTCTCCGTATCACTGTCAAGGGCCGATGTCGCCTCGTCGAATACCAGAATCTCCGGATTGTGATAGAGAGCCCTGGCGATCCCCAGGCGCTGTCTTTGTCCGCCGGATATTCTGACACCTCTGTCACCTATGGTCGTATCAAGCCCTTCTGGCAGTTCCTTCACGAAATCCTTCAGCTGCGCTTCCTCGAGCACTTCCCAGATCCGTTTATCGTCAATCCGGTCCGCATCGATACCGAATGCGATATTGTCACGGATGGACTCATCGATCAGATAGATGGACTGGGGAATATAGCCGATCTTGCCCAGCCAGTCCGCATAGTTATCAAAGATATCCACGCCGTCACAGGTGATCGTTCCCGACTGCACTCTTAAGAGTCCCAGAAGAATATCCACGATCGTGGACTTCCCGGCGCCGGACGGTCCCATGATCCCCACCGACTGCCCCTTCTTCACTTCCATGTGGGCATCAGTGAAGATATTTTTATCCGTATTCGGATAGGCGTAAGTGATGTGATCGAGTACGATCTTATCCTGCAGCGTTGTTCTCGCTGCCTGTCCCCGCGTATCCTTTGTCAGGCCGGTCACGCTGCCGTTGACATCCATCTTCATATTTGCCGTCAGATTCTCATACAGATAATCCAGGCAGGGCTGCGCATAGGCAATTTCTGACAGATACGTATTGATCCGGTTCGTGCCCGGCATTACGCGGATCGCCGCCACCGCAAACGCCGACAGCTGCGGGATCAGCACCGTGATATTACCGCCTTTAAGCATATATAACATGATAAAAAGAAGCATCGCCGCCATGAAGATCGTCTCGATCAAAAGGCGGGGCAGATTATTGAACACCGCATAGTTGCGGGCCACATCGGCTCCCAGTGCACCGCTCTCATAGTAATTGCGCACAAAAAATTCTTCCCTGTGCAGCACCTTGACATCCTTTAACCCGTAGATCGACTGAATCCGCCACTTGGCGATCCTTGACTGGATCTGCTGGTTTTTGTGTCCGATGGCATTTAACCTCGGCTTGAGGATCTTCGTGATCATAAGCGTCATGCCAAGGAAAATACAGAGAATAAAGAGAGACATCGTCGGACTCACCACCACCAGTACGATACACAGAGAACCTGCCACTACGATCTCTGTCACCATCTGGATCAACACCAGGATCAGCTGAAAAGCATTCGGAATATCGCTGTCTGTCAGTCGGAAGACGGTAGGAATATCCGCCCCCAGATATTCCTCATAAGGCCTGTTCAAAAACTCCCGCATGACACGGCTGATCATACGGTTCCTGTTTCTTGTGACAAAGGTGTTCTGCACATAAGTCTGGAAGAGCAGATAAGCATTCTTGATCACATACAGAGCGATCAAAGACCCCAGCATCAGGATGATCAGCTGCCTGCTGTTTCGGATTCCCAGGGCATCCACCAGTCTGCCGACCAGTTCATTCTCCATGATCACTTCCGGCTCCATGATCGCCTGCACCACCGGCAGGAGCATGGACACACCCATCGTCTCCAACAGGCCGCCGATCAGGATCAGCACTGCCAGTCCCAGGATCTGTTTCTTCTGCTTCCTGTCAAAAAGATAACTTACCTTATGCAGCATACTGACTTTCTTTTCTTCTGTTGCTTGTCTGTTCATGAAACATTGTTCCCTTCCAATATCAACTCTCCTACAGCGTGATCTTGCGCATATCCGCCCGGTAGATATCCTCACAGTCCCAGCCATTGAGCCATCTGTCCGGCGCAAGCACCGTCTTATGCGGATTCTGATTCAAATAGGAGGCCCACCAGCTAAAGCTGCTGTTTGCCAGGATCTGGTGCCGGCACTTACTCATCAGGGCAAATTCCGCATAATCGTTGTATCTGCCGCCATCCGGCCCTTCGCTTAATTCCACGATACGGACCGGACTAACGTCCGTGGCCCATCCACAGGCCCATTCCTTGTCATTGGTAAAAAGATAGAAGACGCATCCCGGATGCTCCCGCACCATCCGATCCATAGCGGTACGGTAATAAGCTTCCGTGCAGATCCCGCCAAACAATTCCTGGTTCTGAGGCAAAAGATAGTCGCCCCGCCGGATATGCACGCTGACAGATTCCGTCGTCCCGATCTGCATCAGCCAATCGGAAAATGTCCCTTTTCCTACGTCCTGACTGCTTCTGGCGGCATTCCGGCCTGCTGTCATAAATGCGATCAGCCTGTCAATAGAGAAGGCTTCCCGTACCTGTCCGGACACTGCCTGAAAATATTTCTCCGTCTGCCAGTACCCTTCCAAATAAATATCATCCCACTCCATAATCTCGGGCCTGTACCGCTTATCCTCTTCAAAATACGATTTTTTCTTCCTGCCGCACAGCTTCCTGCGAATCCTGGCGTGCAAATGAGGAGAGGAATCCAGCATTTTACGCAGTTCCTTTTGCGCCGGTCTTTCATAAGTTATGCCAAAAGGCATCAGCGCCGGATCACGCTGCTCATCCTCCGCAAACCCCGATATGTCGTCAATCCTGACTTCTTTGCCCATACTCTTAAGCTGCAAATACAAGGCATACTGAAACATCTGATTACCCAGCCCGCCGGCCAGCTGTATGATCACCATGACTACACCTCTTCCTGCCTTGCCTTCCGGATCTTTGTCCCGATAGCCCGCTGTATGATCACCATAACTGCACCTCTCCCATCCTCATCTTCGCAAAAGCCGCTTGATCTTCACCTTACAGGGAATAACCACCCGCTCCTCTATGCGAACACGGCGGCTGTATCTTGCCGGAGACTGAAAAAACAGCTTCAGCCACTTACCGTCACGCGCATCTGCCTGGGGACATGTACAGGCTGCCGTATAAGCTTCCCGTCCGTCCCGCAGGATCTGTACAAGCTTCGCCAGATACCTGTCCCTGTCCGGCAGATTGGATCCTTCCACCTGATGATAAAAAAGCAGCAGCCTTTTACAGGTAAAATAATCATGCACCTTAGCCAGATCCTCTCTTCCGATCGAACGCAGAAACGCTGTCTTCTCACGGTATGCCGGAATATGATCCGTAAAAGTTCGCTCATTGATCCATGCATTCATGATGCTGCCTTCTCTGTCTATTATATAGTTATACAATGCTGTGTCAAGGTAAACACAGCATTCCACACGGCTGAGAGCCTTGGTCGTAAACAAGATATCTTCATATAATCTGCCCGTCGGAAAAAGCAGCCCTTCCAGCATCTCCTTCTTATACAACTTGTTCCAGGTCGCATTCTGGATCACAAAATCTCTGGTTTCCCACACGTAATGCTGCAGCGCCTCCTGCCCTTCAAACACGATCACTCTGTCCTGCGATTCATCCAACGTCCCGGTGCTGTGTACCTGGCGGTAGCGGCAGATCGCGGCATCTGCCTTCTGCTCCCTCATCGTCCCCAGCATCTGCTCATACATATCCGGATCGATCCAGTCATCCCCGTCCACAAACCCGATATAGCTGCCCCTGACAGCCCGCATACCCTCATTTCTCGCATCCGCCACACCGCCATTCTTCTTATGAATCACGCGGATCCGCGCATCCTCTCCGGCAAGTCCGTCACAGATCCTGCCCGTCGCATCCGTCGATCCGTCATCCACAACAAGGATCTCCAGGTTGCGGTATGTCTGCGCACAGACAGAGCGAACGCTTTTCTCTATATAGTCCGCAACATTGCAAGCCGTCACAATAACAGAGATCAGTTCCTTCTGATCCTCCGGCCTGATCCGCGGATGATACCGTTCCAACACTCTCATAGCTGCCTCCCTGTCAGACCCGAATCATGATCTGACCCATGAATCGTAACCCTTGCCATCCATTCCTGAAACATCAGCAGATACCAGATCTGTACCCGCCAGATGTCCTTTTCCGTATAGTCTCTCCAGATCCTGCGCACCGCATCCACATCCAGCAGTCCCTGTCTCTCAAGCTTTGACCGCTCGAGCAGGCTCTCCGCCCATTCCTTAAGCCCCGGCTCCTTCAGCCACCTCTCCAACGGAATACTGAATCCCGTCTTGGGCCGCTCCACCAGTTCGCGCGGCACATACCGATACAGAATATTTCGCAGAACCTTCTTGGTCATCCCGTCTCTTCTCCGATAAGAGAGCGGAAGGGTCCACGCAAATTCCACCACATCCCTGTCAAGCATCGGCACCCTTGTCTCCAGGGAAACCGACATCGCCGTCCTGTCCACCTTATTCAGGATATCATCCGGATGGTACATAAGCAGATCCATCAGCATCAGATTATGCTGCGGCTCCGCAAGCAGTCCCGCCGGATACGTATCCATGATCGTCCTGCATCCGTCCATCCTGTTATCCTGCCTGACAAGACAGATCCCCTCTCCGATCCCGGAGCGCAGATACAGATCCTCGATGCTGTCCGCCCCCAGGAGATTAGCCCTCACCGCCAGGGCGCCGCCCTTGCTGCGTCCAATCGCTCCCAGAAGCGCACCGGCCGGTTTACGGATCCCTCCCGGAATCTGTCTGATCCGGTCCCAGATCCTGCCCACGGAAGTATACGTCTGGTAGCCGCAGAACAATTCATCTCCACCGTCACCGCTTAACGAAACCGTCACATGCTCTCTCGTCATCCTGCTCACAAGATAAGTCGGGATCTGCGACGAATCCGCAAAAGGCTCTCCAAACATGCCCGAGAGCTTCGGGATCACGTTGCGGGCGTCCTCCTCCGTAATATACAACTCCGTATGCTCCGTCCCCAAGTGCGCGGCGATCTGCCTGGCCACGTCGGCTTCGTTGTATTTCTGATCCCACATGCCGATGGTGAAACTTCTCACCTTCCTGTCGCTCATATCCTGCATCAGGGAAACCACGGTACTGCTGTCGATTCCCGCGGAAAGGAACGCTCCCACCGGCACGTCCGCGCACATCTGCCCTCGAATGGCTTCTCTTAACAGCCGTTCCAGTTCTTCTGACGCTTCTTCTTCGCTCCCGGTAAAAGGATGCTGCTGTCCACGGACCGCAATATCCGTCATCGACCAATATGTCTTTTCCCTGCAGCTGTCAAACGGATATCTTATCTCCAATATCCTTCCTGCTTCCAGCTTATAAATATCTTCGTAAATAGAATAGGGCGCCGGAATATACCCATAACGAAAATATTGGCCCAAAACCTTCCGGTTGACAGGATTGTCAAATCCGTCCAGGGAAGCAATGGAATTCAGATCCGAGGCAAAGACAAATCTGTTCCTGCCCACATAACCGTAGTATAAAGGTTTCTCCCCTACCCGGTCACGCGCCAGATATAACGCGCGTTCTTTTTTGTCATAGACTGCCAGGGCAAACATTCCCTTTGCCATAACAAGTGTTCCTTCAAGTCCGTAGGCATCTACTGCCTCCAAAAGAACCTCCGTATCGGATGTACCCCGAAAAGCGGCCACCTTATGCTCATCCAACAGTTTCGAGCGAATCATACGGTGATTATAGATCTCTCCGTTATAAGCTATTACATAACGACCGCTATGCGATTCCATCGGCTGTTCTCCGGACGGCGTCAGATCCACGATCGCCAGACGCCTGTGCCCCATAACAACCGTTTTATCCTCCGAAACCCAGATCCCGGAACCGTCCGGCCCTCGATGGTACATTTTCTCGTTCATCCGCTCGATATTGTCCCGCCAGTCTTTCCCCCAGTTACATAATCCGGCAATTCCACACATAATCTACTCCGTTTCCACATGATCGGCAGGAATCACTCCCACTGTTCTTCTACGATTTCCGCGTATTCCCCGCGCTCGATCCTTCCCCGGATCGTCTCTCTCGCCTGCTCCATCTGCGTCTTCCACAATTCATAGGCCCGGTCCCAGGAACGATACGCCTCTTCGCCGCGTCTGTCAGCGAAATCATAATGTTCCTGCAGATAGTCCCGCAGATAATCCGTACACTTCTCTGCCCCAATGGCGTTGGTGTGACTTCCGTAATCCGCAAAATCCTCTTCGAAGATAATACCGATCTCCTCATAGTGATCATTCATATTGAAGAACGCATACCCATAAGAGTCTACGATCTGATCCATATAATTAAACATCTGCTGCTCTTCCAGGGATTCTCCGTAAGGAGACACGATAAACAGCGCCTCTTTTCCGGACTGCCGCAAAAATTCCAGTAAGTCTCTCAGATAAGCTTCCTGCTCCGGGGGGATCGCTCTCGTCTCTCCTTTCGCCCTGCCGCAATCCGGCATGGGCTGCGGCCCTACCTCGTCCTTAAACATGTATCCCTTCAAAGGATTTGCTTTATGGTAAGTCATATTGGCCCACTCGGATGGAAGCGCCAACATCTTCCAGTTCGTATGATATTTCATAATATCCAGATAGTAACTTAGTCGTCCTTCCTCATCATCCTCCGGCACAAGCGCCTGTATCGTCCTCACCCGCTGACGCGAATAACGCATATTATCCGTTACCCCGCGTGTATATGCCATATTGTCGGACAATCCCTCGTCTTCTATGGTAAACATGCGCATCTCGAAGATATACAGTGACGGAGACTGAGTCTTCTCCGCCTCCTCCACCAGATATTTCATGGCCGCCGGCCTCTGTACATTGGAAGACAGCGGATACATCGCGATTCCGGTCTCCCCCCATAATTTAGGCGCTATATAATAAGGAAAAACAGGACTGGATCCGATCATTACAATATCCAGCGTATCCTTCTTCTCCGCATAAAATCCTGAAAACCGATCCTTCACGTCGCCGTTCGTCCTCACCATATAGGAAACCGGCACCAATAGCAACAGAAAAATACCGATAAAAGCGACAATCTGTATGGCATTCTTGATTCTCTTCATATTTCCCTCTCATCCCATAATCTGCTCAAAATACTTAAGCCACAGCCGGTTTACCCGCTCCGGTGAAAGCCGCTCCTGTATCTTCGCTGCCTCCCTGCCAAGCCTGTCCGCATAGTCCGGATCGCCGAGCAGCCTGTCTATGGCCCGAATCAATGCCTTCTCGTCTCCCGGCGGAATGATCAGACCGTTTACGCCGTCTTCCATCAATTCTACGGTCCCACCGCTCGGCACATCCGTAGAGATTACCGGCAGTCCCGTAGCCAGGGCCTCGATCAGGGCATTGGAGACCCCTTCCGAATAAGATGTCAGAAGAAAAAGCGCTGCCCGCTCAATCTGCTTTGCCACATCCGGGATCACTCCAGGCATAAACACCCTCCCTGTCACCTCCAGCCTCTCTACAAGCTCCTGCAAATAGTGCCGAAGTTCCCCATCCCCATATAGGGTAAGCGTATACTCCGGATAACGATCGGAAAGCGAAGCAAAGGCGCGTATCATCATTTCATGGTTCTTATTCGCATCCATGCGCCCCACCGACACAATCCGCTTGTCCCGCTCCCCTTCATACCGGGGACGTATGAAATCCGGATTCAGAGAGTTCGGCAGGATCACTGCCTTGCGCTGTATTTTCTTATTGTGGAAGAAATGCCGCGACCGCTCCGTCTGTAAAATAATCCCGTCCGCAAACGGAAACAACAAATTTGCCAGCATACGCATCAACCGGTTTGGATACTCTTCTCTGGCCTCTCCCACCACAGAGACGACCGCTCTTGTTCTGGTGAACATTGTCGTAACAACTGTCATGAAATTATTTTTTCCGATACAGGATAACACCAGATCTGCATCCTCCCGTTTCCATATCCCATGCAGCTTACGGACACGGCGAAAGAAATTAACAGCACGACTGTTACTCAATTCTTCCACTGTCAGATCCGAGAGGACTCTTCTTACTCCCGGGGGCAGAAAATATTCTTCCTCCTGCGGAAACTGGTACTGTGTGACCATTGTCACCCGATATCCTTTTTGATGGAAGTATTCAGACAGATTTACGAATACACGTTCAGCCCCTCCCTTGTGCAGGGACCCTATATAAAAGCATATATGTTTTCCTGTTCCGACCTTTTTCATGGCTTTTGCATAAAATCCTTCATTTTCCTTTTTTTATTTACTTTTTTCGCAGTTTTCTTTCATTCTTCCTGCAAATTCTGCAGTATATAACAGATTTATTAAATTTAAACTTATTTTCCAATTTTAAATTGCACACACAATTAATTTTGTTATCTAACTTTATTTTTCGATTTTATTCTACAATACACAAGCTATTTTTTCATTATATAGCATTCCCTTCGTTACTCCATCTGTCATTCTACACAAACTGTCTATTCCATATTTACATCCCTATAAATCGCTCTACCCATCCAATCTTTCTTCTTTCCTATCTATATTTCGTCATTATCCATCTTCTTCTCCAACTTCCGACATACAGACACTCCGATTATTCTTTCCATGTTTCACTCGTAGATTCGTACTCTAACCATATGAAATCACAGTCCATATTTTTCTTCACTTCTCTCAGGAAAACTTCCGTTATGCCAAAATACACATTTGTTAAATCGTTCATTTCTAATCATTATATATTCTCTCCATCACACTATACAATTCACCCCTGCATTACGTAACACCTACTTTCTATAAGCGTTACAGTTCAAAGCCAATGCCATTAGATTAGACCGAACACGCCTGAGATTATATATATCTCCTGAGGACGCGCTTGCGCTCGACTCCAAACGCAACGGTACTAAGGAGATATATATAATTTCAGCCGTTGTAAATTGGCTTGCTTAAATGACATGATGCCAAGGTCAAAAGTCCCTCCATATTGGAACTATATTAATTATAGCCAAATTGCATAAATATCAAATTCAGGCATTACTATAAAGGCACATTATTTCAAGGTACAATTTATATTAACACAACTTCCCTGTTAGTTGCCTTATGATCCCAACACCATGACATTAATTCACAACCCACCGCCTGTAAACTATAACGCACCATAAATAGCAACTCACCTTACCGATGCCTACAATTGCATCATTCCTACGGAATATAATGTCAGTACACAGCGCCTGGTATTGTGTATTTCTCCTGAGGACCGTTGGAAAACGCCGGCACCTGGCGAGGTCAAAGTTGCCTGCAACTTTCGAGCCTGGTACCGCTGCGTTTGGAGCCGAGCGCAAGCGTGTCCTCAGGAGATATACACAATGTCAGACGCGTCCGGCTACAACACATCTTTATTTTTATACTTTATAATACTGATACCACTGCTGAAACACAAAGAACGACCATGTCAGCTTAGAATAATTAGCCCCCGTCGCCGGTCCCGCATCCCCTGTCCTAATATACTCTCCTATCATCCTGGATACATACGCAGCATCGAAAATATCCTGCCTCTTCAAATACTCATAGCTGCTGTAATCCGTCAGCTGCTCCAACAACGGACCGCGCAGCCACTTATCAAGCGGAACGCCGAAACCGACCTTCGGACGCTCCAACAGCTCCCGCGGAATATAATCATACGCTATATCCTTCAGAATATATTTCTTCTTACCACCGGCATATTTATACTGATGCGGAATCCGGAAAGAATACTCCATCACCTCTTTATCCAGGATCGGACACCTGGATTCCAGAGAATACTTCATGGAAGCACGGTCAACCTTACACAGAATATCTCCCGGAAGATACGTATCCATATCAAGCAGCATTCTGCGGATCTGCCAGTCCTTCACCCCATAGCGGCTCTCGATCAGGTAATGAATCGGCAGTGTAGCTGCCTTCTCCCCCGTCTCCTTTACCATCGCTTTCGCCCGGATCAGATAATTGCCGGCTCCAAACTGAGTCTTACTCTCTCTCTCCCGATTTCCGGCAATCACCCGCACCTTGAATGGCAGCCGCTCCTCCATGTGAAGCTGCTTAAATACAGGCAATGCACACAATCCATGAACCATCCCGCCCAGCTTGTCCAACTTTTGCGCCTGTCCTACATTATCATAGATATTATAGCCGCAGAAAAATTCGTCTCCACCGTCGCCTGACAACGCCACCGTCACATATTCCCTGGCCAGCTTTGACACCATCATCGTGGCAATCTCGGAACTGTCCGCAAAAGGCTCATCATAATACCTGGCAATACTGTCCACCAGCTCAAACATATCCTTCTCACCGATATACAGTTCCGTGTGATTTGTCCCCAGATACTCTGCCACCGCTTTCGCATATTTCGCCTCATTATACTTTTCCTCATGGAATCCTATGGAAAAGGTCTTTACCGGACTTTCCGAGCATTCCTGCGCGATAGCCGTCACCAGGGAAGAATCATATCCGCCGCTTAAGAAAGACCCCAGCGGTACATCCGCGATCATGCGCATCTTTACTGATTTTCTCAAAAGCTCCTTCAACTGCTGCCTGGCCTCTTCATAATCCGTGACAGGCTTTTCCTGCGCCTTATGATAGACGTCCTTTATCTCCCAATACTTCCAGGTATCGATCTTTCCATGAGAAAAACGCAAGACTGCGCCCGGCTCCACCTTATAGACTCCCTGATAGATGCTCTCCGGTGCATTAATATACTGCTGAAACAAATAACGTGACAGTACACGGCTGTCGATCTTCCCCGTAAATCCAGGACACTTCATAAGCGGCTTTAATTCTGACGCAAATACAATCTCACCGCCCTCATACCAATAATACAACGGTTTCTTCCCGATCCGGTCCCGCACCAGAAAGAGTTCTTCGCTCTTCCTGTCATACAAAGCAATAGCGAACATACCGTTGAATCTCTCCAGGCACTGTATCCCCAATTTTAAATAGGCGGCTATGATCACTTCCGTGTCGCAATCCGACCGGAAGGAATAGTCCGCCAGTTCTTCTCTCAATTCCCGAAAATTATAAATCTCTCCGTTATATACGACGCTGATCCGCCCCTCCGGTGAATGCATCGGCTGATGTCCCAGCGCAGAGAGATCCAGAATCGACAGCCTTCTCTGCGCGAATCCTGCCTGCCAGCCGCCGCCAAGCTCATAGATCTCTTCCCCGCTGTCATCCGGTCCCCGGTGATACATCGTATCATTCATCTCTTTCAGCTGCTCCAGGCTGATGTTTCTCTTTCCGATAAATCCGCATATTCCGCACATAACTGCCCTTTCTATCTGACATCCTTCTCCAGGAAATATTCCTTATATTCTCCGAAATCCTTACACTCCCGATCCACCGATTCCACTAATTCCACATACTTTTCCTGCAACAGGGATCTGTAGTTCTCGAAGTTGTTATAGCCCTTCTTGCTCCAGGAAAAGGGATGTACCAGGATTTGAACCTTATCATAACTAGTGATATTTTTCTCGTCAGGGTATCCATAACGCCAGATATGATTTGCATCCGACATATATTTGACCTTCAATTCAGTATCGTCCGTTATTTTATCTGCAAAAGTAAAGAAATCATCCTGATACGCGTTGAGGATACCGTCCAGCTTGATATTCTCCCGCAGAATATCCTTAGACGGCCTGTGTACCGAGAACTCTGTGATCTCAAATCCAAACATCTCGCTTAAGATATCGATCTCCATCCTGATCCGCCCACGCACCTGCTGCATATCCGTCATCCCGTTCAAAGCAAAATGAAGCCCGATCTGCTGCCCTCTCTCATGCATGTCCTTGATCATATCCATATTTCTTCTGGAGAGAATGTTATAGGTGTTGTTGGTCCACTGAAAGAAATACGTGGAAACGAAGTCCATGCTCTCTTCCACCTTGGACATCTGATAGGCCCGCTCCACACTGTACTCCACATCATGACGCATGATGATAAACTGCTCTTTATGAAGCGCCTCCGCATAGCTGCAGTGCCTTCCCGTTGACTGAATGATCCTGATGATCTGTCTGTAATCGTCAAATGAAAACATAATATTTCCTCACTTTAGTATAGATTTTAGCTCTATTGTGATTGTAACAGCAAGCCCCTGTATGGTCTAGTATTTTTCGCTGCTATTTTCAAATTCCCGACCTATGAATCAATGTCAGTTAACTGCATTCTAATCTCCCTTCCCACACAGCTGCTCAATGTAGTCTCTCCACTGCTCATAAACCGCCTGTCCATTAGCCCGATCCGCTATTTTCCTGGCTTCCAGCCCAAGCCGCTCTGCCAGCTGCTCATCCTCGATCAGACGATTGATTCCATCTTCCAGTGCTTTTTGATCCCTGATCGGAATCAACAGGCCATTCACACCGTCTGTCATGACCGTCCGCGGCCCGCCGCAGGGACAGTCCGTGGCCACGATCGGCAGCCCTAAGGACATGGCCTCCAATAAAGCATTGGGAAGCCCCTCCCAGTCCGAGGTGAAAGCAAATACCGCCGCATCCGCCAGCTCCTGCTCCAGACTGTCGCTTGCGCCCATAAGATGAATATAGGCTCCGGCCTGCAGTTCCTCGATCAGTCCTTCCAGAATCTCCTTCGTCCCGTCAAAGGAATCTCCCCCATAGATCTTCAGATCATACTCCGGATGCTTCTCATGCACCTTCACAAAAGCCCGGATCAGCATGGGCTGGTTTTTAAAATCCACCAGCCGCCCGGACTGCACCACCGTCCGGCTTCGCTTCTTTGGAACCGGTACGCCGATATATTTCTCATGGATGGGATTTAGGATGATCCGGGAATTGTCCTGCAGCCTCGGCGCGAAAAATTCTCTGGCCCCTTCCGTCTGAAATACGCAGCCGTCCGCCCGGGGAAACAGAACCGGAATCTGTATCTTATCGGATCTCTCCTCGTAATGTCCTGCAGGATCGGTGCGAATCGAAATCAAGACCGGAATCTTACTAAAGTACGCCGCCATCAGGCCTCTGTAGAGCGCCTTTCGGGCAAAGGGGATCAGGATATCCGGTTTCTCCTTTTTCAGAAACTGCCTTAAATATTTCACCCGCAGATAAAACTGAACAAGGCGATGTTTCTTCTCATCGCCTTCCCGCAGTCCCACATGCACACGCCTCACCCGCGTATCTGTCTGAAATTCATTCTCACCATACCACTCTGTAGCGATCAGGACTTCATAACCATTGGCCGCAAACTGGTTCGCCAGATTGGTGACAACCCGCTCCGCTCCGCCCTGCTCCAGACAATTTAGATGAAATGCGATCTTTCTTGCCATACCTGCTAACCCCCATGCTTCTGCCACCTAAAAGCTTTGGTACATAAACGCCGCCGTGTCGTAACTGCCGCCATAAATTCCCGTGACCAACAGGAGCAGTACAATTCCATAATAACAAAGCCATCTGACTGCCACCGGCCGGTTGGCGATCACGGTCCGCACGTCAAAGCCCCGCTCTTCGGTCACGGATACCGCAAGCCATATGAGAAGCGCCGCAAGCAACAGCAGAAAATCATATTTACTGAGTCCATAGGATGTAATCTCATGTGAAAGCAGGCTCCCGATCTGCAACCGTCTCACAAAGGCTGTATAGATCGCGCCTGCCTGTGCCAGACTGGTGCTTCTGATCAGCACATCCGCCACAAAAACGATCATCCATGTTCTCGCCATGCAAAAGAAGCTCCAGATCCTGCCGTTTCTGATCATGAGGTAAGCGCCTCGTGGACGCTCCCTCCCGAACCGTGCGGGCACCTCTCG
>CANOCU010000028.1 GCA_947564645.1 uncultured Lachnospiraceae bacterium | reverse complement strand
CGACATAACAAATTTCTGTTTCCGGCTCTTGCAGAATCCATATACGGTAGCTTCTACAAGGCCGAAAACGAAATTTTTAATGTCGTTAACTATAAAAGTGTGGATTGAAAAATTAGTGATGTCGTTAATGTATGAACATGACGGCCGGCGGCAGAAGGATTCTGCCGCCATATAATATGTAACTCTATCTATTGCGTATATACAATAAATCCTCCCAATATTATATTTGTTTTTTCGTTTATTATAAAATCTATTTTTAGTTGATTTTCTTCACCTTATCATATAAACTAAAGTTAGTCCTCAAATAAGCGGACTAATATCCGGCAGACAGTATAGTCGACGTCTAACCGGAGAAAGGAGCATAAATGGAAGACATGAGTGTATTTAAAAGCTACTTAAGACGTCTGCTACAGGATTTAAAGGATCTGAAAGAAGCGCTAAAGAATCAGGAGTACGAGAAAGCCGCAGAAATGACAGAGCATTTAATTGAAGACACCCAAAAAGGAATTGAAGATAATTAGGAAGCCCCCGACACCTTTCGCCACCTTACGACATATACTATAAGTAAACGACAAGATATGTCTCCCGTTGCAGATAAAGGAGCAGAAATGGCGAAAGAAGCGGAATGGAACAATCATTTCAAAATTGGCGTTGATTCCATCGACAATGCACACCGGAAACTTTTTTCGATCGTCCGCAGACTGATCTATGTAAGCGAGAACGAACATCACGGACAGTGGGCATGTGCTGAAGGTATCAAATACTTTAAAAATTATGCCATAAGACATTTTACCGATGAAGAAACCTATATGCAGTCAATCGGCTACGAAGGCTATGAAGTGCATAAGCGCCTGCATGATGACATGCGGTATAAGACACTTCCCGCACTGGAAAAGGATCTTCTGGAATCGAATTACTCGCAGGAATCCATACATCACTTTCTCGGCATCTGTCTTGGATGGCTGACCGCCCACATTATGATCGAGGACCGGGCCATCACGGGAAAGGTCGCCAACAGATGGAAGACGGATCACTGCGGGGAAGACATGAATGCACTGGAAGATGCTCTTGCGGTGACCATACGGGAAATCTTCCGATTACAGCCGGAAATCGTCAGCGAACATTACAGCGGAGAAAATTTCGGCCGCAGTATCATTGACCGATTGACATATCATTCCCCAAAGGGCCCGCAGGTACAGATCTTCCTGGTGCTTGAAGAGAGCCTGGTGCTGCAGGCTGTCAGTTCCATGTTGGATATGCCGCTGACAAAAATGGATAAAATGGTCACCAACGCCGCCAGGCAGCTTTCTCTGCATATTGTAGACCAGGTAGCGGTGCACTGCCGCCTGTCTTCCCATTATGAGCTGGAAAGCAATCACCTGATGTCGCCCGAACAGTTTGAGCAGGTATTTTATGCCCAGTATTTTGATTACAGTCTGCTTTTTAACACTGGAAACGGCTATTTTGCCTTCTGTATCAAACTGGAAGGACCGGACAGACCGTCCACATAGAACCTCATTCAGAAACCAATAACAGCAGCAAAACGCAGGGACCGTTGCACCTTACCGATACAACAGCCCCTGCTCTTTCTCTGCTCCTATCATGAAGACCGATTCTCTGTCGGCCGGATCCTTATCTCCCCTTCCGCAGAACAGTCTCGATCCGCTCATGCAGATCCTCTACATTGAAGGGCTTTAGAATATAATTGTCCGCTCCCAGCATAAAACTCTCCAGTACCGTATGCTTATCGTTCTGCGACGTAAGCATGATCACGGGAATCTTCTGGCAGTCTTCCATCTCCCGGATCTCACGCAGCGTCTCGACGCCGTCCTTCGACGCCATCCTCACATCCAGCAGGATCAGGTCCGGCCTGTTCTTCTTCAGATACTGCAGTGCGCGCACACCCGAATTAAGCGGCACGACCTCATATTTCTCCTTCAATGCCTGTTCGATCGTCGCCAGGCTGATGCTGTTGTCGTCCACCGCCAGGATCTTGTACTTAAATGACATCTGTTCTTTTCCCCCTATCCTATCTCTTCTATCAATTCCCGCAGCATCTGTTCCGCCGCTTCATCTTCATATAACTGCAGCTGCTCTCTTATCTTCTCAAGCGCCGTCTCGGTATCCGCCTCCAGCCGGTATTCCAGAATCTCCTCCACTTTATGGGCGCACTCCTTGGCCTGAAAATCCTCCAGACTGCCAAGCGCCGTCTCAAGCTCCCGCAGCAGCCCCGCCTTGTCGATCTCCTTCTTCTCCACGGCCTCGCGCTCCTGTTGCCGTCCTTCCTCCAGATACTTCTCGATAAAGGTAAGCTGCTCCTCATACTCCGTTAGCAGTTTCGGCACATGGCTGTCGACAAAGGCCAGATCTCCTCTGTTAACCGCCTTCTCCTGCTCCTTCGCCCGGCTGGAAAGCCGCAGGGCGCCCACATTCGCCGACGCGCTCTTCAGAGCGTGTACTTCAATGCCGTAACTCTCGTAATCCCGTTCTTCCCAAAGCTCCTGCAGGACCTTCAGCTTACGCCTGCCGTCCAGACAGTACAGCCGCAGAAGCTCCTTGTATTCTTCCAGACTGCCGGCATAATGCGCGCCCACTTCGTCCGTGTCGATTCCTTCTATCACGATCTGGCGGAATATGTCGTTGTTCATCTGCAGATTCTCGATCCACGATCCGCCTGCCATCCGTCTGTCTTCCGGAATCCATTTTAAGAGCGCCTTATGCATGGCCCGCCTGTCGAGCGGCTTCGCAATAAAATCCTGGAAACCGTTTGCAAGGAAAGTCTCCCGCACTCCTTCCATGGCGTTGGCCGTCAGGGCGATGATTAACGGCAGCCTGCCGTTCTCGCCACACTCGCTCCGGATCTTCTGCACAGCCTCGATCCCGTCCATCAGAGGCATCATATGATCCATAAAAATAATGTCATACTTTGTCCTCTGCACGAGTTCGATCGCTTCCGTCCCGCTTTCGGCCTCCGTGATCTCCAATCCATAGGTCTGCAGGAACGACCTTGCGACCTTCCTGTTGATCAGATTATCGTCCACCACCAGTACCTTGTAATCCTTCACCGTAAACGGCTCTAACGGCTCCTCTCTCTTCGCCTCCGTCTCCGGAACCTCCGACAGAGGCCTGGCGTCCGCGATCTTCTGCAGGATCTCCACGGTAAAAGTAGAGCCCTCGCCATACACGCTCTCCACGCTGACCGTGCCCTGCATCATTTCGGCCAGATGCCTCGTGATGGAGAGTCCCAGTCCCGTTCCTTCCGCACTCCGGTTTCGTTTGGAGTCGATCTGCTTGAAATTCTCGAAGATCTTCTCGAGATCTTCTTCCCGGATACCGCATCCGGTGTCCTGCACCTGGAAGATCAGGCGCTCCGTGTCCTGCGTCTCTCCCGGCCTGCCCGAAACGGTGATCTTGACATGCCCCTTCTTGGTAAATTTCAGCGCATTGTTCAGAAGATTCACCAGAATCTGTTTGATCCTGCTCTCATCCCCGAAATAACCGCAGGGAATCGACATATCGTACTCGCTCTCCACCATGAGTCCATGCTGCGAGGCAACGATATCCATCATATTCAGCACTTCTTTGACAAGGGATCTGACATGATATTCCGTCGGGATCAGTTCCATTTTGCCGGCTTCCACCTTGGACAGATCCAGAATATCGTTGATCAGCGCCAGCAGATTGTGCGCCGACGCCTTGATATCGCAGACATACTCATAAACCTTCCGCCCCTTGCTCTCCTCCATGATAATGTCGCTCAGTCCGACGATCGCATTCATGGGCGTCCGGATCTCATGCGACATGTTGGCAAGGAACGCACTCTTGGCAATGTTGGCCTGCTCTGCCTGTTCCCGTACGCACGTGATCTCTTCTATGTAATTTCTCGTTTCCGTCATATCGAGGATCAGGATGACATAACCCTTTTTCTCCCCGTGCTTATCCACGATCTGCTCCGCATGCCCCTGATAGAATCTGTCGTTGCGGCAAAATTCCACCTTCCCTTCCTCATGGAGCATGTCCAGCGGAAATCCTTCCATCTCTTCGATATGCTTCCCCACCGCACGGCTGTTTAAATCTCCGAAAATGCCTGCCGCCGCCGGGTTATAGCTGACGATCCGCTCGTGAACATCGATGGCGATCACGCCGTCGCTCATACTGTCTAGCAGAATGCCGGAAGCCAGGCTGCCAAAATCATAGACCTTTCTGCTCCAGATCAGGATGACCACGCCCGCAAGAACAATTCCCAGCACGAACGGTGTCGGGTCGTACACAGAGGACAGCTTCACCACATATAAGTACAGCACCACCACCGGCAGGAAGGAAAGCCCCAGTATCAGCTTATACTGTCTTTCCGCCGCGTAATCCGGCTTCTTGATACACACACGGACCAGGGCGTACATGGAAAGCACATAAGGTATGGCCGTTCCGCACAACATGAAGAGCCAATAACCCGGCCCGTATTCCAGTCCCAGATACCCATGCCCCTCCGGCGTGTGCAGCCAGTCGATCCGGCTGTAATAAAGGGAATGCCGGTCACAGGTAAAGACAAGTCCCAAAATAAAGACATCCACGATCTTCACAATCTTTAAGAACCTGACAGGCGCTTTCTCGTAACAGTAGCTGAACATGAAATAACAGTAACTGATCGGGATCGCCAGCGATCCAATATACTGCATCTTCACCGCCACCATGGCCGCCTCCACCGTAGGCGCCGTCAGTTCAAACAGATACCCCACATTCTGGATCAGGGAACCGAGCAGAAAATACTGCATCAGTTTCTGTTCCCTGGAACCGTCTCCTTTCAGCAGGAGAAACAGGGCCACCGCGATCATGCCAATACTTAATATGCCAAATCCTAAAAAAACAGCACTCATACCCGCATCACCCTAATCGATTTATTTTCACATCCTAAAGATGCACACACTTATATATATGATAGCAGTTGACACTTTATCTGTCTACAAAAAATTCCAGTGGATCCTTTGATGAGTAACAGTTCAGCCTTTGGCTTCCCTGTTACGGAATCTATGATTTTGATGCCATGATCTGACGCCGGAACCCTTGTGCATACCATATCCACGTGATAAGATAGACAGGTCAATGTTACAGGCTGCGGGAGAGGAAGCGGAACGATCCGCCGCCGAATACCGCCCATGCGTGCATACGCACGCCGGAAAAGAAAGAGGAATCCGCCTTGCTGAATAAACAACTCATCAAAGAGATCGCCGGCCCCACCATCTACAACAGAGGATGGGAGCTCTTCCAACAGGATAAAGTACTGTCCTTTAAATCTAAAACCAAAGAGGAAAACATTCACGTCAAAGCCGTTGTGCAGGGCAGCGGCCGGAAAAAGTACGAAGTGGAGCTTACCTACAATTCCTTCTATGAGGATGTGGAAGACTGCTACTGCGAATGTCCCGCATTCTACAGCTATGACGGCATCTGCAAACACTGCGCCGCCGTCCTCTTTGCGTGCGAAGAACGCCTGGAAGAACAGCATTCGATCTTCGATTACATAGCGGAGCCGGGCCAGGATGAACGGCCTCGCAGGCTCGCCGATTATCTCGGCCATGAGAGCAGTCGTTTCCTTCCCAGAGCCCGCTCCCGGGAGACCACCCCGGCTATCAGGGAACTGCTGCGCCGCCAGAGGATCAAGGCCGCCGCCCCCTTAATGCAGGGCGTGCCTTACGAACAGGTGGCTCTGGATCCCATCTTCAAGTGCGCCAGTAACAATGCCTCGGTGGAATTTAAGATTGGGATCGGCACCAAATATGTGCTGAAGGACGTGTTTGAATTTGCGCAGCACATGCACGACAACGCAGAATATTCCTACGGCAAGAAACTAAACTTCCTGCATACAATGTCCGCTTTCGAACCGCTTTCCCAGAAGCTGATTAAATTTATCCTCTCCTGGGTACAGGAAAATAAAGAACATTATCTGGAATATAATTATTACTCTTATGTGACGTCTTACGCGAAACTGCGCCGGATCCCTCTTAGCGGCATGGAGTTCGAAGAGCTTCTGGCCCTTTTAAGGGACCGTGCCGTCACGATCGACATAGACGGTTCCGGCGAAAAGCTCTGGCGGCAGACAGACAGCCTCTTCACCCGTCAAATGACGATCCTGGGCAAAAAGGACGGCATCGAGGTTACCCTGGCGCCTTCCACAGACTTCTATGCTGCCCATAACGTGTTCACCTTCCAGGACGGCCTGATCTATCGGCAGAGCAGAGACGAGCTTCTGCCCGTGCAGGACTTTCTGTCCTGTCTGCCCGAACTGCCGGGAACAGCTTTCTACGTGGACAAAAGCGATGTTCCCGCGTTCTGCCGGGACCTGCTGCCGCTGTTGGAGAAGCATTACCGGTGTGAAAAAGTTGATTTCCACGAAGCCGACTATGGCATCGAACCCGTCTCCTTCGAGATCTATCTTGACGCCCCGCAGAAGAGCTTCATCACCTGCAAGGTCTATGCCGTCTACGGCGAGAAGAAGTATGAAGTCTATCGGAAAGATGAGGAGCGCGCGGGCCGCGACGCCGTCCGGGAGATCCAGGTCGGAAACACGGTGGCTTCCTACTGTAATGCCTACGACGAAAACGAATGTGCCATGGTCATCGCCGACGACGAGGAGAAAATCTACGAGCTGCTCACGCTGGGTATTCCCCGTTTCCAGGAACTGGGGGATGTGTACGTCTCCGACGCCTTAAAGAAAATCCGCGTCATCCACAGCGGCAGGGTGGAAGTCGGAGTATCGCTGTCGGAAAATCTTCTGGAACTGACACTCGGCGCCGGCCAGCTTTCCCGGGAAGAACTGATCGAGATCCTGTCGAAGTATGACCGGAAGAAGAAATATTTCCGTCTGAAAAACGGCAGTTTTATCCACACGGAGGACGAAGGGCTGCAGACGCTGTTGGAGATCAAGGACGATCTGCAGCTGACAGATGCGCAGCTGCGCAAAGAAACCCTCACCCTGCCCAAATACAGGGCGCTCTATCTGGACAGTGAACTTACCGAAAAGCAGAATCTGGCGACATCCAGAGACCAGACCTTTCAGAAGCTGATCCGGAATATGAAGACCGTGGAAGAGAACGCTTTCGAAGCGCCGGCCAGTCTGGAATCCATTATGCGCCCCTATCAGCTCACCGGCTTTCTCTGGTTGAAGACACTGTACCGCAACGGCTTCGGCGGCATACTGGCCGATGATATGGGACTTGGCAAAACCCTGCAGACCATCGCTTTTCTGCTGTCGGAATATCTGGAAGCGAAAGCCGCAGACAACAGAAGAGCCCTGATCGTCACCCCGGCCTCCCTGGTCTTTAACTGGAAAAACGAATTCTCCCTTTTTGCACCCGGACTGCCGGTACGGATGGTAACGGGCGCCGCCGCCGAACGCCGGGAGATCATCCGCGGTGCACAGAGCCGTGATATCCTGATCACTTCCTATGAACTGCTGAAAAGGGATCTGGAGGCTTACGAAGGGATATCCTTCTTCTGCCAGATCATAGACGAAGCGCAGTATATCAAGAACCATAACACACAAGCCGCCAAAGCGGTAAAGACCATCGAATCCGGCTGCCGCTTCGCCCTCACCGGAACGCCGATCGAGAACAGGCTGAGCGAGCTCTGGAGTATCTTCGACTACCTGATGCCTGGTTTTCTATACGGCTACCAGCGTTTCCGGGCGCAGATCGAACTTCCCGTGGTGCAGAATCAGGACGAAGCCGCCATGGAAAGACTGCAGAAGATGGTCCGCCCCTTTATCCTGCGGAGACTGAAGAAGGACGTGCTCACCGATCTGCCGGACAAGCTTGAGAAATGTATGTACGCCAGTATGGAGGGCGAACAGCAGAAGCTCTACCATGCCCATGTACAGCGGATCCGCATGATGCTTGACAAGCAGTCGGAGGAAGAATTCAGGACCGGTAAGATCCAGATCCTCTCCGAGCTTACCAAACTGCGGCAGCTTTGCTGCGACCCCGCGCTTATTTACGAGAACTATGAAAGTCCTTCCGCCAAGGCTTCTCTCTGCGTAGACCTGGTCAAAAACGCGGTGGCCGGCGGCCACAAGGTGCTTCTGTTCTCTCAGTTCACCTCCATGCTGGAGAATCTGCAGCAAAAGCTGGAAGAGGAGGAAATCTCCTATTACGTGCTGACCGGCTCCACGCCCAAGGAGCAGCGCCTGGCGCTGGTGGAACGCTTTAATACGGATGACACCAATGTGTTCTGTATCTCGCTGAAAGCCGGCGGAACCGGACTTAACCTGACTGCCGCCGATATCGTCATCCATTTTGACCCCTGGTGGAATCTGGCGGTGCAGAACCAGGCTACCGACAGGGCCCACCGGATCGGCCAGACCAATGTGGTGAACGTATATAAGCTGATCATGAAGGATACCATCGAAGAGAATATCATGAAACTGCAGGAGCGGAAGAAAGAACTGGCAGAACAGGTGCTCTCCGGAGAAGATCTGGGAAGCGGAAGCTTTACGAAAGAGGAATTACTGGAACTGCTGGCGGTGTGAGGAGAAGCGCCTCACACCGGTTTCAATTCCAATAGGTGCTTGAACTGCTGACAATTTTCGTCTCTCCGTTTTCCCTTTCCGAATAAATCGTGGTCGTCCCCCACCACTGCGCACTTCTGTCGTCTTCCCTGACAGCATAGGAATAGGAGGCTGAAACCCGTAGTTCCGGATATTTTTCTACAAGCGCCTCGAATATGCGGGTAATTTCCTCCTCACTTGCGGACACTACTGCTTCGAGGGCGATTCCCGACTCTTTCCATGGTAACTTATCCTCCGGAAATTCCTGCGAGAAAGCAGCCCTCACATCCTCAAAGACCGAAGACGGATCTTTTTCATGGGTACAGATCAAAACATTCATTGTTTCCGGCATTTTTCGCTTTTCCTCCTCTGACCGATCCGCAGCATATAGCAATACGAATCCGTTTGTGATTCGTATTATACTCTCTTGCGAAATCTTTGTACAGAATGAACCCCATCCCCGTCACGGCTTCTGAATCAGAAACGTATCGTTAAGCAGCAGCCAGTTTGGCCGAAAGAAACGCATGATCTGCCAATACCCCATTCCCCGCAAACCATATGCCGGCAGAAGAGAAAACTTCTCCTGATAGCTTCTGACATCCTCGAACCACACCTCGTGCGTCTGCCCGTCCTTCTCATAGCGGAAAAAGGGTGACATGGCTACTTCGTCAAACTGGATCGGAACGCCGGCCTCTATGGCGATCCGCACGGCCTCCTGGTTGCTGACGGTGGTCGCCCGCGAAGATCCCTGGACAAAAGGCAGCGTCCAGTCATAGCCATAGTTCGGGATACCCAGATCGATCTTGGACGGATCGATGCGGGTAACCGCATACTCCACCACTTCCCGCACTTTATTGACAGGCGCTACGGCCATGGGCGGTCCATAGGTATACCCCCACTCATAAGTCATCAGCAGCACACTGTCGGCCGCCTCTCCCAACAGCCTGTAATCTTTTCCCTCATAGAGAAGTCCCGCCTGCGTGTCGGAGGTTTTGGGCGCCAGAGCCACTGACACATGATAGCCGTAAGGGGCCAGAAGGTTTCTGACATCCGCCACAAAATCAGCGAAAGGAATCCGGTCTTCGGGAAGGATGTACTCAAAGTCAATGTCCACACCCTGGAAGTTCTTCTCCTGCACGGTGGTCAGCAGATTGACAAGAAGATTCTCCCTGGCCGCCGGATCGTTTACCACGGCCGTGATCAAAGCGTTGTTGAAATTTCCGTCCGGCCCGAGAGGTGTCAACGTAAGAACCGGCCGCACGCCCACGGCAAGCGCGGCGCTGATCATAAAGGAATCGTCCGGCGTCGGCATGATCAGTTCCCCCTCCGTAGTAAAGCCATAGGAAAAGACGGAAAGGGACGACAGATACGGGAGCGTTTCGTCCAACACATTCTGCCGGATAAAGGGATAGGCATAGCCGTTCACCCAGGCCGGATAAGAAGGTGCGGAAGTTTCCCCCGAAGATAAAAGAAGCGCCTGCCCCAAAGCAAGCGGGTAAGGATAGACGAGCTGATTATCATAAATAACAGAAGCTACCGGAATTCCATGACTCTCGGCGATGGAGTCCACGGTATCTCCCGGTTTTACCACATAAATTTCCATAGAATACTGTTCCTGCAAGGATTTGTTTTATTTTATGCAGGAAAGAGGTCGCGTGATTCTGACAGACGAGAGGAAATGATCGGGCAGGGAATCCGCATACATGACCGATATGGTCAGGTCCACAACAGATGCATTATCAGGAGCGCCGCCAGAAAGACAAGATTTCCCACCGTAAAAAGCGCGATATATTTTCCCCTGCGCCCGCCGGCTTCCTTGGCCACGTTCTTATACGAGATCAGACTGGCCATAGACGCAATCAGCGTTCCCAGACCGCCTAAATTTGTCCCGATTATAAGCCCCGCCATATCCCCCGTAAAGCCCGACAAAAGCAGCGCTGCCGGTACATTGCTGATGATCTGGCTTGCGACTATGGCGGTATAGACCTCCCTGCCGACAATGATACTCTGCAAAAAAGCGCGAAAGGCCGGGATTCTCCCCACGTTGCCGATAAAGACGAAGAAAGCCACAAAGGTAAGAAGAAGGGAATAATCCACCTTCGTAAGGATATGCCTGTCTGCTGCAGCGATTATGATAAGTACCACGAAGAAAACCGCCTGCCATGGCAATATGTGCCCCACCGCCAACAGACAGAGCAAAAACAGCGCAAGATAACACATCAGCTGATAAACAGCCTTTTTTTCCATGCGGGAAGTCTCCTGCGAAGACGCCTCCTCCAATTTGGAAAACCGGGGACATGCCCTGCCCTGCCATATGCAAAAAGTGATCAGCAGTACCAGTGACAGAAGCGTATACGGCAGCATGAGCATAACGAATGCACCGATCGACAACCCTGCCTTCCCATAAAGATACAGGTTCTGCGGATTGCCGACAGGAGTCAGCATACTGCCAAGATTCGCCCCGATCGTCTGCAGGACCACGACCGGCAAAAGAAGCCGGGTTTCCTGTTCCGTCCCCAACATACGGAGCACAATAAACGTAAACGGCACAAAAGTGATGAGCGCCACATCGTTGGTGATCAGCATACTGGAGAAAAAGCACAGCAGGACCAGCGTCAGGACCAAACCGCTCCCGCTTCTTACCCGCCCCAAAAGTTTCCGGGCAATCCGATTAAACACGCCGATCTTCTGCAGCCCCGCCATGACGCACATAAGACAGAAAAGGATCGCCAGCGTCCTGAAATCGATATATCCCGGATATTCTCCATCCGGCGGCACAAGAAACATAGAAAAAAGCGCCAGCATGAGCGCCACGCACAGAACGGTTTCTTTCCTGAAAAATGCCAGCACTTTCTTCATCATATCCTGGTACAAAATAGTTGCCCCCCTGTTTTCACCCTATCCACGAATATCTGATTGCCCCTATCGCATATGCAGCTTTGTTATTCGTATTATACTCTGTTCCGATATCTTTGTACAGTTACCATTCACGTTATCGATTTTTCATGGGCTACATGCTATACTAATAGAAACAGTCGCAACAGAAACGCAAACGCAGCATACGCCAAATGCAGCGCAGAAATGGAGGAAACAGTGAAAACAGAAAAGAACAACATCTGGAACTTTAACGAACCGATTGACCTCGAACCGGCCGGAGACGGTGTCATGCGTAAGATTCTTTCTTATACGGATACCCTGATGGTCGTGGAGAATCATTTTGACAAGGGCGCCGTGGGCGCACTGCACCATCACCCGCACACACAGATTACCTATGTGGTAAGCGGACAATTTGAATTTGAGATCGCAGGGGAGAAAAAGATTGTAAATCCCGGGGACAGTATGCTGAAAATGGACGGGATCGAACACGGCTGCGTCTGTCTCCAGGAGGGTATCTTATTGGATATCTTTACGCCCATGCGGGAAGATTTTGTGTGATTTGTTATGTCGTTTCCTATCATTCCATTGCCCTGCACAGTCTTCTCTACTGCTGTACAGGGCAATGGAAAACCTGTTTTGCGTCTATTCTGAAAGCGGTATCTCTACGTTCTCACCATCATATGACGTCAGAACGATCAACGCAGCCACTTCATCAACATCAATCACCCGATTATAGCCCGCCATTTGATAGGCATAATGCATACTGTTATCTGTATAGCCCATGGCTCCTGCATTCATCAAGTAGGGTATTCTTGTCCCGTCCTTCAATATAACTCCCTTGACCTCAGGAATGCCAAGATCGTCCTCCTTGATAACAGGAGCCTTACTGACAGAATAATCAACTTTGATGGAAACAGGAGAGATACTGATACTTTCCATCGTGAAATCTGTTCCTTCCACTTGCCGCCCTATCTGGATGGTTCGCGCCGAACTCACATCGGGAAGCCTGATCTCAAAATTCCAGTTTCCTTCCACCGCCGGGGTAAACGCTGCCTTGAAAAGAGTTCCCAGGTTTTTAAAACCAACATGCATTGTCTTACCAAGGAAGGAATCATTCTTATCCACAATACTCGCCTGGATAAAATATTCCATATTTCCGTTGCTGTCCGTATAATGACAGACAGTGCTTCCGTCTTCATAACTCTCTAAAGCGGTTCCGTCTTCATACACCAGGTCACCATTCTCATCCAGGATAATTCCATTATACATGGTTCCGCTCATATTAACCCATGCACTGTCATCCTGCGGATCATCACCCTGATATATCTCTACCATTTCAAATCCCGGCTCCATTCCATCCTCCACACGATAACCGGAAATGCGAAACGACATATAGGCAAATCTGTCATCCACGACAATGGTATCCGGCTCTATCGTAACGCCGTTGTCTGTCACGGCAAGAGATGCACTGTCCGGCTCTTCCCGATACACTTTTGCCACGCCCTTTTCCGTGAGCGCCTGCTGCTGCGAATCGGATGCCTGAATATTTCCGTTCATGCCTCTGCCCCAGTAATGATGAATTGCAGCAACGACGCTTATGCTGCTGGCTGCTAAAATGCAGACACCTGCGAGCACGGCAGCCTGCGGTTTCAATAATCTTTTACTTTTTTTCTTTGTTTTTTTCATATGACCCACATCCTCCTGTCGGATCATTTCGAAGGCCCGCTCTGTCTTTTTTAACACAACTTCCGACAATTCTATTTCTTCCGAAAATACATTTTTCCTATTTGGCATCCTGCTCCTCCTAACAGTCGTGATAATACTCCTCCAGTTGTTTTCTGCCTCTTGCAATCCACGTCTTGACGGTATTTACCGGTACTGACAACAGTTCCGCAATTTCTCTCATCCTGAATCCCTGGCTATAGTACAGTTCCACAGGCAGCCGGTAACGTTCATCGATAGAAGCATACGCCTCTTTCAATTCAAGATTATAGGTATCGCATCTTGACGGTTCTTCATAAGACTCCATATCTGTGTAAACTGCGTTGTCCCTTATCATGTCATAGCAATGGTTTATGAGTATTCTTGTCAGCCATGTCTTAAAAAACTCCGGTTTCTTAAGTGTATATAACTTTTCCCAGCAAGTAAGAATTGTATCCTGGAGAGCATCTGCTGCATCTTCCTCATTCATTAGAATTGCGATCGCAGTCCTGTACATATCCTTCCTGTATAACTGCATCAGTTCGATAAATGCTTCTTTGTCATGCCTTTGAGCCTTCTTGATCCTATCCTTTATTTCACTGCTTTCCATCAACTTTCTCCTACGCGCGTATGATTCCGTTTTTGTTTTACGATCATTAGACGGCAGATATTGTCTTTCGGTTTCAAACTATCAGATATTTTTTGATGCATATAAAATCGAGCGCCAGCGCGCTCGATTCAGAGAATGCTTCGCATTCTCCCTAAATGGTTTACGCTGTCGCAACTTCCTATAGAATAAAAAACACTCCGTAAAGCATACACTATACAGAGCGTCCCCCGTGATCGATCCGATCAGGTCATTATGTTATTCCTGCCAGGTCAGATGCTCACACAAGCATGGTATCTGGCTCATTGGTTATCCCCTTTATCCCAAATGCTTCACAAATACTTCATCCTGATTCTTTGCTTTACTGCCTGATGCTCTCACATATCCATGTCTTTCATAAAAACGTGCCGCCGCATCCGTCGTTAAGATACTCGTATAAATTCCATGATCCATGAAATACTTTTCCACAAGATTGAGCAGGAAAGTCCCGTGATTCTTATTACGAAATTCTTTGGAAACCCAGAACTCCCGTATAAATCCACAGGTCTCCTCAAAAAAGGAACTCGAAAACTTCAACGGTTTGAACTGAATAAAGCCAATCATTCTGCCATCCACAGAAGTCCTGACAAAAGCTACATTATCATCTTCCTCATTCATTTCCTTAAACAGTCCGTCCCAATCCTTGACGCTATAGTCCAATTCGGAAAAATACTGCCTGAAAGCCGTTTGAAACAATACATCCGAAAAATCAGTGATCATTCGGTCAGAATAATTCTGACTGCTCTTATTGAACTGATACCTGAGATTAAGGCAGTCCGGAACATCTTCATCTATATACCCGGTATCCTCGAATCCGACTTTCCCGTACATCCGAAGTGCCGCAATATCGGTTTTATTGACACATACCTCTACCTGCTCATACTTGCTCTCCTGCAAAAGCACTCCAAGAATCAGCCGCAGCGCCTCCGTGCCATACCCCCTATTCTGGAAACGGCGGTCGATCATAAACTGTTGCAGATCGTAACATACCGGCTCTTCTTCCATGTCTTTGACAAGGGCAACCCCAATAACATTTTCCTCATTGGAAATACCATAAACTCTGGCATTACAGGAGCGATAGCTATATCCCCTTGCCAGAATTCCCACTGGGCTGTCGAGATACTTCCTCTGTTCCTCGCTGACACTGAGTGACACAATCTCCAGCCAGTTCTGCTCATTTATATCAAATAATTTAACCATTTTTACACCTCTGCATATCGCAAGCTGTGCCTGCAATATCCCTGCATACGTAATGGAAGCTTACTTCCAAACTTGATTTGCTTCTCCATATTTTATTGGAGAGTCACCCAAAAGCATTGATACCCACCCTAAAAGACAGACAAAATATCGCAGGCGATCGGTGTGTAAAATAATTTTGCGACTTCTTCCCGTTCGTTTGCCCGGCCCAGGATCCACATCAGCTTTGCTA
Source organism: uncultured Lachnospiraceae bacterium (assembly GCA_947564645.1). Classification (GTDB taxonomy): domain Bacteria; phylum Bacillota; class Clostridia; order Lachnospirales; family Lachnospiraceae; genus UBA3282. The sequence continues at coordinate 31,123 of CANOCU010000028.1, read as the reverse complement.
CCACTGCTTCGGTCGTCATATCGTAAGCCTCCAGAATCGGCAGACTCCGCTTGATCCTGCTGCCAACATGATAGACGGACAGATCGCTGCCTTCGTTCTCCACCTGCGTAGTTAATACAACCGTCTTACCGGCATCCAGTCCCCTTTTGACCGTCTCATAGAAGCTTCCCGTCTCATAAACCGGCAATCCGCCCACGCCAAAACTCTCGATGATCACCGCGCTGCTGCGATCCAGAAGGTACTCCATGACGCCGCAGTCAATCCCCGGCACCAGCTTTAGCAAGGCCACTCTGGAATCCAGCCTTTCATAGAATCCATGCGGCGCACTGCGCTCCGGCTTTATGTATTGGATGAGCCGGCCGTCCTGCACCATCCCCACAATCGGATAATTGATACTGGAAAAAGCTTCAAAGCTTTTGCTGCGCGTCTTCCTGGCCCTGGTACCTATGATGATCTTACCGTTGAACACAAGCAGTACGCCGGACATGCCGGATGCCGCCACCGTAAAAGCATCCCGGAGATTCTGCTTACTGTCCGTGGTCTCATACCCGATCGGCTTCTGCGCGCCCGTAAGCACTACCGGCTTGGGACTGTTCTGGACCAGATAACTGAGCCCGGCCGCAGTATAGGCCATTGTATCCGTACCATGGCTTATCACGAAACCGTCATACCGTTCATAGTGCTCCTGTATCGATCCTGCGATCCGCAGCCAGTGTTCCGGACGAATATTCGTGCTGTCCAGACTGAAAAGCTGTATACAGTCTATCTCGCAGATTCCGGAAATATCCGGGACATATCGCAATAACTGCCGGCTTGTCAGTTCCGGCTCCAATCCGTTCTCTCCCATCTCCGAAGCGATCGTGCCGCCCGTGCCGATCAGAAGTATCTTTTTCTTCCCCATTTTACCCATAAACCATTCACCAATCCTGTAAATCGTTCCAACTGTTTTTCAACGGTTTCATTCCACTGATTCATTTCAGGCAGAACGTATTTATTCCTCATAATATATTCCCCGCAATTTGATACTGTCATTGTAGACCGGACAGACTACATTACCAATATATAAATCTTATAATTCTGACTTTATTGTCAATTACTTCCATAAAACAAGTTCTTTCCTTTTTCAGTATAACTATATGTCGCATAAATTACAAATGAAACCTACATTGCTGCTACTCCCATTTTCTTTATACATTTATGATTTTCACATATCAATCGCAATACGCAATCCGATAATATTGCAATTTCATATATGCTATACCTTATATTTCTCACGTATTTACTTATCTGTATACGATAAAACATCGAACGTCGGTGCGCTCGATTCAGAGAATGCTACGCATTCTCCTTGAATAGTTTACATTGTCGCAATTTCCTATAGAGTGAATAAAGCGGAAAATCATCAGACTCTCCGCTTTCTATCCTTCACCTTACAATACACCACCGCCGTCAGCATACTGATAAACGTCGCCACAATCGCCGGCGCGATAATTCCCGCCGGGTTCACGCTCCCGTACTGCCGCCTGCTGCCCCCGGACCGTCCGCCGCAAAATTTATTATGCCAGTTGTAAATCATTCTCAAGTCTTTCCACTACACTCAATGGCAAATCTAAATCCTCTGCAATTTCCTCTTTTGTCATTTTTCCTCTTTCCAGCATACGCTTTGCTGCTTCAATTTTTTCTTCATTTAAAAGCTGCTCCATGATTTTACTCATAATTTTTCGTCCTTCCTCATCTTTCTTGAAATATCTTGCCCGGTCTGCTAATAATGCATAATAAAAGCAGGATACATCTTATTATAAAATTTCCGTTCTTAACGATTACTGTATATTTAAAATATCAGATCAACCACCATCCTTAATTTGCGCCACTACATATTCCTCTACCCTATCATAAAAATACTGTGCATTTGATATCTGTTCTTCAACCTCTTTTTTCGATATTACAAAATAGTCATTATAGTCGCTATCGCTACGAATATCAAAGGCTTCCGATATTACATCTGACATAGATATATCAAATATCCCTGTTTTTATATATTCTTTACGAAAATAAGCGCCCACCGCAGAATGTTTTGAAAAGTCTATGGAACTTAATGCTAATACACTTCTCATACAATGGAAAACCGCATAATAAGAACGATTTGCCGCACCTTTATAATCCGATATCTCTATCAATGCTTTTGCCGATATAATACATTGTCTCGCTGTCTCTAAACGATATATAGCTAAATCTGCTCTTGCTTTATCCATAAATTCTCATACCTTCCTTTTCAATGTTTTGGTAAAATGGCTGGTACTTCATATTGTTTTCATAGTCATCACTATTACGTGCAAGAAGCGAAACCATAATATCATTTTTTAAACCAACGCGGCTTGCAATTCTACTGATTTCTTTTCGTCGTTGCATTATTTCTTTTTGATCGCAATTCAATAAAATCATGATATCAACGTCTGATTCCAAATTAAAATCCCCACGTGCATATGAACCATACAAAATAATACGTTCAATCTTTGCACCAAATAATTTTATCAATTCTTCATATACTTCAGACGTAACATTTTTTATCTTTTCTTTCATTTCTTGATACCTCATATATTTCTCAAATCCCAATATCCATCTGGTTTTTATAAGTATATCCCCAAAAAATATGCATCTCAACAGTCTTTCACAAAAATAATACTAAAACGGAGAGCCCTCAGACTCTCCGCCTCCTATCTTTTATCTTGCAATATACAATCGCTACTCCCGTACTTACTGCCGTCGCCACAATTGCCGGCCCGATAATCCCTGCCGGATTCACGCTGCCGTACTGCTGCCTGTAAGCTGGTGTCAAGTTAGGACTAAAAAATATTTCATCTTTTTTCAAAAACTTACAATTTATGACGGTTTAGCTTTTACTAATTCCTGCTCTATCTTTACTATCTTTATCACATTCAAACCGAAATGATAAAAGGCTCCCCATAATACGGAATCAATGAATCATGTGTTAAAAACATCAGATTTTCCGCCTTTGCCTGGGCTATCATAATTCTGTCAAACGGGTCATTATGCCGGGGAGCGTTTCCCGGACGCTTCAATGTTTCCAGCGCTGAAACATGCTTATTAAAAACAGGCAGCACAAGATATCCATTATCTTCACAGCCCTTTTCCAAAAGACTGCCACTTATACGAAGCCTGTCTGGGTGAAGCATATGTTTAATTGTAATTTCCCAGACAGAAGCTGTGCTATAAAATATTTCATTTCCTTCATCAAGGATAATGTCTTTCGCTCGCCCCGGTAGCTTAGGGTCATTCAGTACAGCCCAAATAGCTATGTGTGTATCTATCAAAATTTTCATCAGCCATATACCCCAAACATTTCTGCAATTTCATCATTGGATTCGTCTATATCATAATCTGCATCAATAAGGTCCTGACCTTCCAAGCTGCCAATTCTACGCATGCCGCTCCTAGTCATACCCGCTTCACTGATATTCTCTTCACTAATTTCTTCGGGCTTCATAAAACGCTGTATCATATCAAGCAAAAACCGCAGATTATCATCTGATAAGCCATTAAGGGATTGTATTACCTGTCTCTGTAAAGTTGACATATTTATTACCGCCTTTCTTTATTTTTTTATATTCCGAATATTCTTCCCGCATTCGCTGTCTCTTTGTTTTAAGTATACCCTAAAAGACATCTTTCCTCAACACCCATTCCTATCTGCCACTACCGTTCAGATCAGAATTATTCCATCTTTTTAATCATGCAATTTATGACTGCACATTAAACTTCCACTTAATCTCCACCCTATTATTCCCATATACATTAATTCCCTCAATCAGTTTATCTACCAACTCCCTTGTCAGCCTTTCCGCCTCTATCATAGCCGCCATCCCCATTTTATCTTCCAGCAAATTCCGCGCAATGACAGTCTCTGAAAGTTGCTAGTTTAGAAATTCCAGTTCCCTTTTACCCTCCGCCTCCTTTTTTGCCAATTCGTCCTTCTTCACGGTATATTCTTCCTTCGTCAGCCGTCCCTCTTTCCATTGACGGTATAAGTCCAGCCATTTTGCCCTGCAGTAACCGTTCTGCATCTCCAGGGACTTCTTCTTTTCTTTCATCTGAGAAACTGCCTCCAATATCCGTACTTCCCTGCCCTGATCCGTTTTCCCCTCCTCGCAGTATGCCTCTGCCAGTTTTTGCAACACATTCCAGACAGTGCATGGGAGTTAAATTTGAGCAATAGTGAAATGGATAAAAAAGTGTACTTCTTTATCCATTTGCGTTCTCGTTGGCCCAAAGCAGGAACGTCCGGTGCGTAATCCCCAGTTCTCTGGCAGCGCTTCTGGCGGAAATTTCTCCCTGCAGCCATCCCTCTTTTAACCTTACAAATTTCACCCCCTGTTTTCTTGCCGCCACAATCCCTTCTACTTGGCGCTGATGGATAAATTCCCTTTCTGTCTGGGCTACATAGGACAGGAGCTGCAAAACAATGTCTGCAATCAAAGTCCCTGTCAAATCTCTGTTACGGCGGGTATCTAAAAGGGGCATATCAATCACAACAATATCCGCCTGTTTTTCTTTTGTAATAATCCTCCACTGCTCCAAAAATCTCCTCATAGTTTCTGCCAAGACGGTCAATGCTCTTAATGACAAGCGTATCCCCGCACTTCAAATTACATACAATCCTCCGATATTGAGTCCTCTCAAAATTTTTTTCCAACTGTTTATCCACATGAATTCTACTGTTTTTAATTCCGAATTCCTGCAGTGCAATAAACTGTCTCCGCTCGTTTTGTTCCTTTGTGGAAACACGTATGTAACCATATTCCATGTACTGTCCTCCAATCTGTTATTTGGAGTATATTCTAAGATGTTTTTGATTTTTTGTAATATACCTAGCATGGCGTACCATCATAAATAAAATTTTTGATTTTCATTTCCATGGAATCCATACTCTAATATCATTAAAATTGATATAGAATATTGCTATCATCAAAACCAGTAATTATTGAAAGGAATCTTTATGCAGACCTTAATTAAACCATCTGCCAAAATTACACCGTGCAAAAATACCACAGTGGACAGCGGAACTGAATGTGAGACGGCATCCATCGCCATTATTATCGCCAATGACGACATTATCATTAACGGATAAAGAAAATGGAAAAATAACCTTTATAAAATAATCCGAAATTTCAAAAATATCACGGCAATATGATTACAAAATCCTGCTCATCCCAGATCCTAACTGTTCACCCAATCCCAAATCTTTAAATACACGCATCAACTCTCTATTTCTGAGCATACTGCTGCAACTGAAAAAATCCTCTGTGCTTTGCCCTGGAATTAAACCGCCGTATGATGTAAGTTCAATTCTATTGCCGAAAATTTCAAATACAGGCGGAATTTCGCACGAAAAATCATTATGCACAATGAAATTAATCAATGCCTCCTGTAACGGCATAGATTCAACGAGACTCTTTTCAATCCTTTTTGTACTTGTCACCTTTGCTTTTGTAACATTTTCATCTGCAAACAAATATACTATATAATTATATTTTCCATCAGGAATGAGCAGTTCAAGGCTATTAGCGAAAAAGCTTATTAAAAGCGGAGAGCCTTCAGACTCTCCGCTTTCTATCCTTCCCCTTACAATACACCACCGCCGTCAGCGTACTGATAAACGTCGCCACAATCGCCGGCGCGATAATTCCCGCCGGGTTCACGCTCCCGTACTGCTGCCTATACGCAATCATATTCACCGGTATCAACTGCAGCGATGAAATATTCAAAATCAAAAACGTGCACATTTCATTGCTTGCAACCCGCTCCCACTTTCCCTTCCTGCCGCCTGCTGCCCCCGGATCGTCCGCCGCACTTCCTCTGCCATATCCGCCTGTCATTTCCACTCCACTGTTTTTAGCAGCTTTTTCATCCAGAAAATACCCCGGATTCCCCCTCTCCTCCTCCAGCTTCGCCAGTTCCTCCATCGCCTTCAGCCCGCCTTGAGTCAAGTTAGTGACACGAACTTTTTTGTAAAAATTATATTTCAAATTTTTCTATCCCACATTGATGTTTTCTGCTTTTTTTCTCATAATTGATTCCGACAAGCAAAATATTTCCTTTATACTCTTTAAGGGCTGACACATATCCTTTACTTTTAATCTGACTGATTGCTCCTTCTGCGGTTTTATCCCATTTTAGTTCCACAATCAATGCCGGATTTAAAGATGTACGTTTAGGAAGGAAAACCATATCGGCAAATCCATTTCCTGTCGGCAATTCTCTTACAAGATTATAATCTCTGCATGCACTATAATATGCCAGCGCAATTACGCTGCTCAAAGAAATCTCATTGCTATATATCAGACTGGAAGAACTTTGCATATGGACTTCCTGTATCATCTGTGCCACAGCTTTTTCGTCCATCGCCAAAGTTGCTTTAAGCAAAGTTTCCGATGCATTAATAGCCTTTATTACTTCTTCCCATCCGTCATTTTTAATTGCCCGCAGAAAAGCACTCCTTACCTCATCGTTCGGAATAAAAACTTTTTTTGTTTTACTATCATAAGCCATATATCCCATGTGAATCAGCAACGTTATTACATCATCTGCAGAATTAAACGAAGTGATATCATTTTGAAATGATTCCACATCAATGCCACACCTCTGACCTCCCAACATATCTACAATCAGTTGCCTTAGTCCATCAAAATCCATTGCAATATATGTCATCAAAGACTCATACGTCTCTGTTCCAGACCAGTAATTCCCGAATTCCCTGCTGTCAACTGCCTCAATTACAGAATTAGGGCTATAAACATGTCCTATCTTTTCAAAGTAATATCCATCATACCATCTTTGCATTTCTTTAAATGACATATCATGTTCTTTACAAATAGTCCTTACCTCTGTCTCTGTAAATCCAACATACTCCGCCATCTGTCTGGGACTGACCATGGTATGCTCACGGAAATTATTTAAAGCTGACTGTGTACCATATTTCTTAATTGGTAAAATCCCCGTAATATAAGCAAGCTTTAAAAACGCCCCCGACGGCGTCCCTTTAAACAAACCTCTTAATAGATTAATATATTCTTTCTGAAGACTCTCATTATTTTTATCCTCCCGAAACAGACAGTCCCATTCATCAATAATAATGATAAACTGTTCTTTTGTCATAACATTGATTTTTGCCAATACAGAAGGCAACGAAACGTCATCATCTTGTACACATTCTGAATATTCGTTTCTTAATTCAGCTATCACCTGTTCCTGAATATAACTCACTACTTTAAGAGTTGAATTTCGCTTCATTTCCTCGAGCGCATTTCCATACATCCATTGAATATCCAAAAAGATTACGTTATACTTATTTAAATGTGCTTTAAAAAATTCATTCTGGCTTATTTTAAGTCCTGCAAACAGCTTTTCAGAATGACATCCTTTACTGTAATATGCTGACAGCATGGTTACCGCCATTGTTTTCCCAAACCTTCTTGGTCTGCTGGAGCAGATTAACGGTCTGTCTTTTCCGATGCGGCTATTGGTATATTTTATGAGTTCCGTTTTATCCACATACAGTTCCGAATTAACAGAAACCGCAAACTGTTCATTTCCTGGATTTAAATATATTCCCATACTTCTACACTCCCTGCTGCTTAAAATTCATTCTATACATAACAATAATAATCATTCTGCGCAATACTTTTATTAATGCACTTATTGATATCTTCCTCGAGTTTAGCAGTCCAATCCTTGGGATAATATGTTGCTTCAATCATAGTAAGTGTAAGTCCCGCTATTTTTGATATAAATACAGGATTAATCATATTATCAACCATCATTTTAATAACCATGTTTTTAATCGGCTCTACAGCCAATGTCTTTTTATTTCTGCACTCATCCTCCATTACCCCAAAGTCCTGTGCTGCATTATAAAGCCATGTATTAAGACTTTCCACCCGAAATTTTCCCTTATATTTGTATAAATACTCAAAAAAAATATCCTCTTCCTTAATTGGTTCTTTGTTTTTAGATTCTGCATATTTTACTGCAGCATACAAATCCCTTGATAAGCCACAAGGTATATTGACATCTATACCATTTATATATAATTTTTTATAATCTTTTGTGATATCTGATTTTCTTATACTTGTAATCACACCTCTTTTGGCTGGCGCAATTAATGTCAACTTAATAAACAATCTTAAAATTATTCTCTGAAGATATCTTTCTTCTTCTCGGATTCCGGCAGATTCATTCTGAAAATTATCAATAGCTTTATCCAGTTCAATTAAAATAGTTTTGATATCTTCACATTTATAACTTCCTCTCTCTACAGGTTCCAACAAGCTATATTTCTCAACGATCTCATCCTTAAATTTACTGTAATTATAATCTGAAAAAATATCAGTTGCTTTACCAGTCTCACTTAAGTAGTCGTAGAAGCTTTTGACCGACTCAAGATGTGACTCCATAGTTGATCTGGAATTAAGTTCTCCTTCATCATGGTAATATCTGATACATTCCTCAACTGTATTTATATTAATTCTGGCAGGTGCGTTTGATAACTGTACATCTGGCAAGTTTAAATACTTAACAAATTTAGCGATATGGTTTCGATAAACATGATTTTTGCTAAGTAAGTCTTTACGTTCTTCAAAAAATTCATTTTTGAATTTTTGCATTACATCCACTTTTATTCCTCCAGTCAAAATATTATGGTAAAAAGATAGTTGAATTTTCAATTTCATTCTATTTTATTTTTTATATATTGTCAATGACATTTACAGATATAAATACAAAAACGGAGAACTCTCACTCTCTCCGTTTCCTACAATCCTTCACTGTTCAACATAATCATTCATGTACATTGGGTGATGTTCAATCGCATTAATTTCCGCCACCATTATCTTTAAGGCACTCATCGTCCATCGTAAAGCCTTTAACCATGTATTCCTTTAAACGTTCTGTCGCCCATTTCCTGAATCTCGTTGCTATAAGAAATTTTATTCTTTATCCCAAAGATATAATCATATCCAGATTATAATATGGTATCTCTCTTGTAACCTGCCTTGTTCCCTCCTGCCGAACCTGTCGGAAATTCCGACAGGTTGAGACTTCGTCTAATTCTCCTTCTGCAAAATATGTTTTATATGTTCTGCAACATTTGTTTGCGATATTTGAAACAGTTCTGCCATTTGTTGTTGGGAAAGCCAAACCGTTTCATCCCATACAGTTACTTTAACATTGTTTAATCACCTTTATTTTCATCCACAGATTCATCTCTCCCTGTCTGCTTTATCTTCTTCAAAACTCATAATATAACTCTGTCATAACAATTTTATTATTTATAATCTTTTTTGAGTTCATCGTCCTCAGTCAGGAGACACCCTTGAATCAGCTTATCACTTGCACCCGTTATTTTTTAATAACAGAATCACTCAAGCACGCCTTGAGAAGTTGTCCTATTCCATACTTCACAATGCAGGTTATACTTGTAACTTCTATCAGAGTACCTAAGTAGTCAGGAATCCCAGAAGAAGATGTTATCTCTCCCCATGGTTCTCCATTCCCATCTACGAAAAGCAAGTCATCATTGCTCTTTACCTTATTCTGAAAAACAAATTTGTGTACTTGCTGTGACTGTCTTGTCAATTTGGGCGGCAAACAAAGTTCAAAGCCATTTACTGTAATAAAGCCATAATATTCATCACAATTCTCCCATTTGATTTTGCTCAATTCGCGACATGTGATCCCATAAAACATCATCATCTTTATTCCGATAGCCGCAAGCAAATCACATTTCTCAATATATGCCATCATTCGTTTCATATATGAATTTTTCCTCAGGCGGTTGAAAGAAATTGCATCATATAATTCAGGGTTTACAATATCTGCAGTCTTTCGGATGTAGTTAAAAAATAATCCAACCACCGTAAAATACCGCTTGGCCTTAGTCTCACTTTTATAGACAATGAACAAGGCAGAGAACACTTACACTCTCCGCCTCCTATCCTTCATTTTGCAATACACCACCGCCACCGCCGTACTCACAAACGTCGCCACAATTGCCGGCGCAATAATCCCTGCCGGATTCACGCTCCCGTACTGTTGCCTGTACGCGATCATATTCACAGGAATGAGCTGCAAAGAAGAAATATTCAAAATCAAAAACGTACACATCTCATTGCTTGCAACCCTACCGGCCTTTCCTTCCGTCCCTCTCCCGTCACCCAGGTAAGCCGGCGTCCCCCTCTCCTCCTCCAGCTTCGCCAATTCCTCCATCGCCTTCAATCCCGCCGGTGTACACGCCCATCCCAGCCCCAGCACATTCGCAATCAGATTGGTAGCGATATACTCCCTGGCCGGATGTCCCTCCGGAATCCGTGGGAACAGGAATCTGATAAAAGGCTGTATCCCACGCGTCAGCTTCGCGATCAGCCCCGACTTCTGCGCGATCTCCATCAGCCCGACCCACAATGCCATCACACCGATCATCGTAATGCACAGCGAAACCGCGTCTCCCGCAGAATCCAGAGCCGCATTGGTCACCTCCGCCATTTTGCCGGCCACCGCGCCGTACACCACCCCGATCAGAATCATAAAAGCCCAGATATAATTTAACATAACTCCAAAGGTTTCTCCTTTTTTCGTTATAACATCTTATGAGTCCATACTATTATTTATACTCCTGCCGGTCTGAAAACTCCTGCTTCATAATCCGCATCCCCGTCTCCGGATTCAACCGCACCCGTATCACTTGTCCGTCCAGTACATACTGGGAAAAGTTCGTCTCATCCCCATTGCGTTCCATATCCTTCACCCACCGGTCGCCCTCAAAATGCCCTTCCTCCACGCTCAGGAAATTCAGCTGGCTTGCCTGTCTGGACGACAGATGGCTGTAGCAGTGCTCGTCTTCTACTCCAGGCCTTCTGATAAAGTCAAAGGATACTCCTGCGCCGCCCAGGAAAAATTCATGCGCACCGGTCTGGATGAGCAGCGCCCGTCCTCTGATCTGCGTCTTATCTTTTCCCATCTCGTCCAAAGGCTCCTGCGTATAGCCCAGATTCATCTGCCTCGTGTGCATGAAATGCGCTACTACATGATAATCATCCAACTTGATATAACGATTGGTCTCAAATTCTTCCTCAACAACAGCATAAACCTTCCCCGTCTTTCTATATCGGATCAACAGTGGGATCATTCCTGCAATGATCCGCATGGTGACCGCCATATCATAATATTCCTCCAACAGTTTCCCTTCCTCATTCAGCGCATGTTCCGCCCCGAAGCAGCATATCCCGACTGCGCCGTGATCCGCCACGGACAACAACGCATTCATGGCATTCGCCTCCCCGCCAAGAGGCGATTCCGGGATAAAAAGCGGATTGTCCTCCCTGTCGTAACGCCTGCAGACCCTGACATACTCGCGTCTGTTCTGGCAGTAGATATCCGGTCCGATCAGATCAAGATGCGGAGCGCCCACTTTCCAGATATCCAACATGCGTCCTACCGCCGCGCCGCTGTTATAGCATCTGCCCGGTTCTTCATAGCCGGTCTCCCCGATCATCACATTGGTCAGCATGGGCAGGTCATAGATCTGCTTTCCCGCCTGCGCGATGCTGTCAATATACCTTGCATGATACCATGCGGAAAAGGCCTCATGGGAATGTCTGCCAAACTGTCTTTTCCACGGAGACATATCCCCTTCCTGTACTTCCTCCACACCGCTGTCCTCCAAGCGGACCCCTGCAAGACACCCGGGCACTTCCTTCTGATACGCCGCCAGTACATATTCCGAATAGTCCATGTCCGTGTTGGCATACCCCATCTCATTTTCGATCTGCACCGCAAGTACCGTCCGCTCCGTACCGTCATATTCCTTTAGGAAAGTCATCAGCCTTTCAAACGCCATCCTGTCACGCTTAAGCGTCTCCATGCAATGGGGAGACAGGGAAGCCACCGGCGCACCGTCCGGCCCCATTGCCAGAAGGTATTTGTCAGGGTTCCGTTTAATATATTCCGGCGCATAATTCGGATGCCCGTTCTTACTAGTGGCAAACCACAAGATGATCAGCTTCAACCCCGCCTGTCTCGTCTCATCGATCAGGCCCTGCACCAGACTCATATCATACCGCCCCTCCTCCGGTTCCAGACGATACCAGTAAACCGGCGCTTCCAGGCAGTTTCCGCCATATGCCTTAACCACCTTTATCGCCTTTTTAAGTAACGGTGTCCCCGTGGATGAATTATGGGCCTGAACTCCCACCGGCATAAAGGGATTCCCTTTTTCATCCTTCAGAAAATCATTCTGCATTATTTCTTCCTCCGTTAAAAGCAAACTCTCTGTAAACTCTGGCAAATTCCTCATGGTACCCGCAGTTCTCAAATCGAAAAGCCTCTGGCAGTTTCAGTATCTCCTGCTCCGAATAAGCCTCCAGTAAAGGCTTCAGAATATACTTCTGTTCCAATGGATATAATAGGGCTCTCTGTCGGAATGCCAGTATATATCTGTCCTCTTTCCCGGCTTCCGGATATTCTCCGGAGAGCAGCGTCTCCAACCCTTTCATCGCCTGCCTCTCCGACCGGTGGTGATCCCACCTTACCCGGATCTTCTCCTCCAGCCGCATCCATGCAGAATCCTGCCTCGGATAGACCAATCCCATAAAACAGGCATCCTTATAGGACCACAATGTAAAGGAAACTTCATATTTCCGGAAAAGCCCAAAGGTCAACTCGATCAGTGGCAGCGTATCTTCCATCCCGTTTGTGGCGATCTCATACCCTGCTTCCCCGCAAATGATCGGTCTCTCAAACTCCTCACGTATGCGGATCAGCCTGCAAAATACTTCCTCAAATTTCCCGGCCCGCTCCTGCCTGTCATAATCCTTATCATAGAGATCGGCATACCATACCGTAGGATAATAATGGAACGTCAGCGCTGTCTGTTCATCCGTAATGCCTTTTAAACAACTGAAATCCGAAGCGAAATGATCGCCCTCCACGAAAATGATATGCTCCTTATCCACACTCCGTATAGCCTCTGTCACCTGTTCATAGAAAGCCGGCAGGAAGTCGTTTGCCTGGGCCGAAACAAATCCCGTTGCCATATCCTCCCCCTCCCCGGTATCGATCCGGTCAGGTATAATAAAAGGTTCATTCAGAATATCATACCCCAGCAGATACGCTTCGTCCCGATACCGCAAGGCAATCTCCCGCCACAACATGACCATCTGCTGCCTGAAAATACCATACTGCCAGAAAAGCGTATAACCTGTCCCGTTATCGCTGTGCCAGTCCGGATTCTGTCCGCCCGGCGCCGTATGCAGATCCGGCAGCACATAGATCTCATATTTCTCCGCCAGCCGGAACAGACGATCGAAGCAGGCAAATCCTTCCTGCTTCCACTCCCCCGGCCTCTCATCCTCCATAAAAAGCCGGTAGTTAAAGGGAACCCGCACCAGATTGATCCCCAGTTCTTTCATAAAGCGGAAGTCCTCCTCCGACACAAACTCTTTCATCAGCGAGTCAAAAAAACGCCCCGCCTTCTCTTTTCCATAGACATCCCTGAAGGATTGTCTGATCTGAAAATCATTCCCCGGCAGTCCCATCATAAAATGTTCCAGATTCAGCCAGGAACCAATGCCGATCCCCTTAAATAAAATCTCCTCATCACCCTTATAAAATTTCTTACCTCTCACTTTTACAAATTCTTTTACGTCCATGATCCCCCACCTTCCCGGTTGTCTCTGCCTCCGAGTATTTTTCACCGTTTATAGTTAACGACATTAGAAATTTCGTTTTCTATATTTACATGATCTGCTTCGCGGCCTCGTAAATCCGAAACAATTTCCTGTACCAAAAGAACCGCCCGCAGGCGGTCCTAACGTGTCATTATCCTTTCACGCCCGAATAGGCAATGCCGTCCACAATATACTTCTGCGCCACAACATAGATGATCACCACCGGGATCAGTGAAAGCACCGTACCGGCCATGATCGCGCCATAATCTGCGTCGAACTGGCGCTTAAAGGTTGCCAGTCCCAGCTGAATAGTCCGATTGGTATCCTTATCCAGATAGATCATGGGGCCCATATAATCATTCCACACATTGTTAAACGTCAGCACGGTCAACGTCGCAAGCCCTGTTTTGGTCAATGGCAGTATGATCCGCCAGTAGATTCCTACCGGGCCGCACCCATCGATCTTCGCCGCCTCATTCAGACTGTCCGGAATCGACAACATATTCTGTCTGAGCACAAACACCCCAAAGGCGCTGAACGCTCCTGTCAGGATCAGTGATAAATGGTTGTCATACAGATGCAGCTTCTGGATCACGATAAACTGCGGGATCATGATCGCATGCCACGGCACCATCATCGTTCCCAGATACGCCAGGAAGATCGTGTCCCGGCCGGGGAAACGCAGCTTGGAAAAGGCATAAGCTGCCATGGAACAGGTCAAAAGCTGCAGCAACGTAATGATGATCGTCACTTTAGCCGTATTTAGAAAGTATAACGGAAAATTGATCTTTTCCATAATAGTCTCATAGTTATCCATATGAAATACTTCCGGTATCCAGCGAATGGGAATACTGAAAATCTCGTTCTTCAGCTTAAACGAAGCGCTCAGCATCCAGACGAAAGGTACTACCATAACAAAAGCCACCAGACAGCAGACGATAAACAGGATCACCTTTCCAAATTTTGATTTTTTCTTCATATGCCCCTCCTTACTCTACGACCCACTTACGCTGGCCTCTCCACTGGATCAGCGTAATGACAAAAATAATAAAGAATAAAAAGTAACCGATCGCGGAGCCATATCCCATGCGGGCATATTTGAAGGCTTCCTTATAAATTCTCATAACCAGAACCTCTGTGGACCGTCCGGGTCCGCCCTCCGTGGTAACATTGATGATGTCAAATACCTGGAAGGAAGCGATAAAAGTCAGGATCGTTACCATGAAAGTCGTCGGTGAGAGCATTGGCCACGTAACGTTCTTAAAGCACTGCCAGGGTCCGGCCCCGTCAATCTTTGCCGCTTCATATAAATGTGCCGGAATATTTTTAAGACCGCCCATGAACATGACCATATAGTATCCTGCCTGTTTCCAGACCACCACGATCACCACCGTCATCAGCGCCGTGCTCGTTCCCATAAACCATTTCGGCGGATTTTCCATGCCAAAGACGCCTGTCAGCATCTGATTGACCGGCCCTTTTTTGGAATTAAAGAGTTGAAGCCATACGCAGCCTACCGCCACCATGGATGTCAGATTCGGGAAGAAATAGACGGTCTGGAACAGCTTGCCGCCATACAGTTTCCGATTTAACGCCAATGCAAGAAGCAGCGCAAACAAAACGGTAAGCGGAACACTCGTCAGGGAATAGATCAGGTTATTCTGAAGAGCAACCTTGAAATCAGAGTCCTGGAACATTTTAAGGTAGTTTGCAAATCCGATAAACTTTTTCTCTCCGTACCCACTGTAATCCGTCAGGCTGATATAGAAGCCCATCACCACCGGAATTGCCGTAAAAATAATAAATCCGATAAAGTTTGGAAGAAGGAACAGATAGCCGGCTGTCCATTCCCTTCTGTTCAGGCGGCTGTTGGATCTGGGTATCGCTTTCTTTTCTTTGTTTCCTTTCATGCGCATCTCCTTCTCTAAAAATACTGTCCGGCATTCTGTTCTAATCAAAATGCCGGACAGCCAGATTTCTACTACAGTTTACTTCGACAAAATCTCTTCTCTTCTTGCCAGGAAGTTTTCCATACACTCATCATAAGTGCAATTGTCGAGCAGGTACTCCTGCACCTCAGCGCTGTAAGCATCCTTGATCTCAGAATAGCGGGGATGCGAGCCATCCTCAGGGCTGCATACGGATGCAAATACATATTCTGTTCCAGGTACATCTACATACTGGTTATAAACATCCAAAGCCGTCTCACTGGGATATGCGGATACGGTTGCATTCTGTGCCAGGATTGCTGCTCCTTCGTCTGAGTAGGTACAGAACTTGATGAAATCGAAAGCGGCTTCTGCATTTTTGCTCTTGGCATTGATACAAAGTGCATCCGTGCTGCCCATGGAAGCGTTCACTTCCTGATCTTCAAAATGCGGCAGCGGCAGGGCGCCCCATTCAAATTCCGGATTGGAATCCGGGAACAGCAGGAAGTTCCAGTCGCCGTTGATCATCATATACGTATTGCCTTCCGCAAAGACGCCATTTACGTCAAAGGAACCGCTCATCTCTTCCAATGTATAATTGGACTCGTCTTCCACCCAGATTCTATGTAAGAACTCCGCATACTTTCTTGTATAAGTAAGATCGTCCTCTGTCAGATATTCGCCCTGTGTCTGTGCGCCGATCAGATAAGTCCAGTTTACGGTAAGGCCGCCCTTAAGTTCATCCGTGGTCAGCTGTTGACAAAGATCGGCATATTCATCCCATGTCAGATCCGTCGGCAGATCCACGCCGGCTGCATCAAACAGATCCTTGTTGTACCACAGCAGCCAGCACGTCTTCTTTGCACACATACCATAAATATCATCTCCGTCTTTACAGGTCTCACCCATCGGACCATACAGAGAATAATCTACCTCGTTGGCATCGATGAGGTCATTCAGCTTTAACAGCGCCCCGTCAACGCCCATCTGTCTGATATTACCGCTGCGAGCCCACAATACATCGATGTCCGCGTCACCGGCAAGCATAACCTTGATCTTGTCATCATAGTCGTCATTGGCAATGATGGACAGATTGATCTGTACTTCCGGATGCAGTTTCATGTATTCCTCTACCTGCTGATTGGCAATCTTCTCATTGTCGGAATGTTCATAGAAATTGAGCACGATCTTCTCGCCGTCTGCGCTCTCTGCAGAGGCCGCAGCACTGTCGTCGGAAGTTTCCGCCGCGTCAGCTGCCTCCGCGGCATCCGTCTGCGCCGCCCCTCCATTATCGGAAGAGGTCTGCGCATCGCCGCCTCCGCAGGCCGTCAGCCCAAAAACCATCGCTGCACTTAAAAGCAGCGCCATTACTTTACTTTTCTTCATGAAGTTTCTCCTCCCTTATCATTTTTTTCCGGCTCTGCTCCGTACCAGACCATAATAAAGTCCATCGCATTACCGGCCTTACTGATAAAGAAATTATATGTTTCTTTCTTCCTCCTGCATAGGCGGATATTTTTTCAACCTCCCTGCCGCACTGCCGCTTCCCATGCGCTGCCGGCCCCGCAATGCAACATCCGCGAACGTTATCTGTACACCATCCTTTCCGGCTCTTCCAGCAAAACGACCCGTTCCCACTCGAACCGCTCCATGGCCTCCGAAAGGCCGATCTCTCCCATAAGATAATCCTCCGCTACTGTCTTATAAATTTCCATCAGTCTGTTGTATCCGTTCCACATGGGCTGTTCCTGAATCCTCTCCGCTTCAAAGAACACCCTGGTGTTCTTTCCACTCAGAGCCTCCTTATAGATCTCCCGGATCTCATCACTGTAATAGGCCGGGATTACGGCATTGCCCGCATAAATCTTGGCTCCCGGATTTCCGCAGAGAAACTCCAGAAAAGCAAAGGCTTCCTCCGGATACTCGCAGAAAGCGCTGATCCCCGCAAACTGATACTGTCCTACTGAAATTTTACCATTTGCATGATCGGGAACCGGCAGAGGCGCAATATCCCATTCCGGCACGCTTTTACCCGCCGCCGCATCCTCCAGAAGCATATTGGCCAGCCACTCTCCGTTAATGATCATGGCAATATTACCTTCTTCAAAATCGTATCTGCAATCATCGCCCCGGTCCTTGATCTCCTCATAAGGAACATGCGAACCGGACTGGTACAGGCGGCCAAGCATCGCAAGACACTGCTCCGTAGGTTTCAGATTGTCATCCAGCAGATAATAACCGTTCTGCGTCGCCATCATATTGTAATTCCATGGCGGATAGTAACCGCCCCAGATCTGCGTCCCATCCTCATCCTCCCAGGTCATCTCCTCCGCAAGCGCAAGATACTCTTCCCAGGTCATCCCTTTGGGGTAGGCAATCCCTTTCCGGTCAAACAGGTTCCGATTATAGTACAGCGCCCAGCAGGTGCTGCGGGTGGGCAGGGCGTAATATTCCCCATCACAAGTGATCTCGTTAAACATATTTCCGTAGGCCTTGACATCCAGTCCGCTCTTCTGTATATAAGACCCAAGACCCAGCAGCTGACCCTTCTGCTGCAGTTCCAACACATTAGAGTTACCCCGCAGACCGACCAGATCCACCTGGATACTCCCGTCATAGGTCTTCAGCCATACCTCATGACCACTGTTTGGAAGCACATGCAGCACCACGGCCTCACGCCCCTGCAGCGCATTCCAGGCGTTTACAACCTCGCGTACATACATCTCTTCGTCCTCCCAGATGTAATACTGCAACGTTGCTCTGGTAAGCGGGATATCCCCTTCCACATCCGATTCCTTTTGATCCGGATCCCCGCCTGCCCCTGGAAAAAGTCTCCACAGAAGCAGCGCCGCCAGAAGCAAAAATGCTGCCAGGAGCCATCCATATACATGCCCTTTTCCGGAAATACCAAACTTCATCTCTTTTTGACCTTTCTTTTGTTCTATGCTATACTGTGTACGGGCAGCGCAGCAGGTGCGCAGTCCCGCTCATTACGATAATACTGTTATTTTGAACGCATCACCGTTTATACCAAAGGAATTCTCCCATGCTATATCTGCTTTCCGCTTTTATTCTGCTCATCGTATTTCTTTCTATCCAGAAGGATCGAAGAGCCTCCACCCGTTATCTGTTAGGAACCGGTCTGCTGTACTTTGCAGCCGTTCTTTTTATGCTTTTGTATCTTTCCAAGGATGTACGCTATTACAACATTATCCGCAACTATTTTCTGTTGTCTGAGGATCTCTGGAAAAATCTGATGTTCGTACCCCTCTCCAGAAATCTGATCCTCCGCGCGCTGAATCTGTTCTCACTGTCCGCTATCTTCATGGGCTGCCGCTTCTCTGTCGTCTACACAAGCCGCTCCTCCAAAAGCAGATCACGAAAGCTTCTGTGGGCCTTGGGCATCTTCCTGCTGTCGGAATGGATCCTCTACGATCCTCTGACGGAAAAGCTCCTGTATCTGTTTTTCTACCCGGATCTGATGAGCGCCGGGACTTATGAAATGTTGCTGAAAGGGATTCATCTGTTGACCGCCTGCGTAAATAATGCCGCAGTAGTTGCAAGCATTTTAAATCTGTTCCGTCCCAGAAACCAGATTTATTCTTTTCCTTATTTCAAATATTTCGCCTACGGAGAAACGGCAGGCTATACCCTGATCATGATCGCGTATTTGATCCTGTTTGGTATGCTTCCGGTGCATCCCATCCGGTTTTCACGTTTTTCCGGCTATACTTCCTATATCTCGCTGCCGCTGTATGACAATAATATGCTGTACATTGTTTTCCCATGGTATCTGCTGTGCGCCACGCTGACGATATGCTTAAGCATTGTCATGCTGTTTCGTTTCTCCCGCAAAGTCAACGCTGAGAACTTCTCCATCTCCAGCCGGATCGATGCCGCCAACACCACGTCCAAATCCTTCTGTCATTATATGAAGAACGAACTGCTGGCCATACAGGCGGAGATCGGCCTGCTGGATATTCCGGAGCAGAACCGCGAAGACCTGGCCCATATCAACGACCGTTGCCAAAACCTTTATCAACGGCTGGATGTCATTCACCGCA
Source organism: uncultured Lachnospiraceae bacterium (assembly GCA_947564645.1). Lineage (GTDB taxonomy): Bacteria > Bacillota > Clostridia > Lachnospirales > Lachnospiraceae > UBA3282. The sequence continues at coordinate 11,392 of CANOCU010000028.1, read as the reverse complement.
GCACGAAAGCGTCCACACTGACTCTTGAAAACACCGACCTGGAAGCCCTGCTCCACCGCCTTCTCTCCCGTATGTCTGCGGAACTGGCGGATTTTCACGTATCCGTAAATGTTATAGATCATATTCCGCCGGCCTTCCTGGACGCCGATTACTTTGAACAGGCTGTCCATAACCTGGTGACAAATGCCGTGGATGCCATGTCAGGCCTCCCCGCCGACCGGAAAAATCTGATCTTTACGCTGCGTTCCCTGGATCAGTGGATCGCCCTCTCCATCTCGGATACCGGTCTTGGCATACGAACCCAGAACCTGTCCCATATTTTCGAACCCTTCTTTACCTCCCATCCCATCGCTGAGCACTGGGGCATAGGACTGACGGTAACCCATCAGATCATCCAGGCACACAAAGGGCGCATCAGCGTGGAAAGTAAAGAAGGAAAAGGCACCACCTTTCAGATCCTGCTCCCCGACCTGAGAGATTATGCCAAAACAGCGCCAGAAAGGAAACGAAAATGTCTGATTCACTGATCAAAATACTGATTGCGGAGGATACGGAACCTCTCCGCAGATTATATAAGAAGATCATCAATGCCGCGCCCGATATGGAAGTCGTAGCCGACACCGACACCGGCAGGGACGCCGTCACTCTTTCCCTGCAGACACAGCCGGATGTGATCCTCATGGATATTGAGATGGAAACACCGGATGCCGGTCTTCGGGCCGTGGAGAGCATTCTCGGCGCAAATCAGAATCCCAAGATCATCATTCTCACGGTTTATGAAGAGGACGAACTGATCTTCACGGCATTCCGTCTCGGCGTGATCGATTACCTGATTAAAAATGCCCCCCCCCACGAGATTTTGGAGAGTATCCGCAATGCCTATTTTAACCAGAGTCCGTTACGTCCGGAACTGGCCGCCAAAATCCTTGGCGAATTCAAACGGGTCAAGACCTACGAGACGAGTTTTCTCTTTGCCGTAGACATTGTCTCTTCCCTGACTACCACGGAACTGGAACTACTGCGCCTTCTGTTAGACGGTAAAAGCCGGCGGGAGATCTGCGCTCTGCGCCATGTGGAAATGTCTACCGTGAAGACCCAGATCAACCATATCCTGAAGAAATTTGGCAAAAAATCCGTAGAGGAGGTTGCCGCCATGATCTCTTCTCTGAATCTGTACGACCTGATCTACAATCGGCGGAATTATTAATATTTTCATTTTCGTAGAATTATATCATCGAATGATGAGACGAGGAAGGTGGATAAATTTTCATCCGCCCTCCTAAAAAAAGAAAATGCCACAGACAATATTTTTACATTTTAGAAAATACAATAACAAATATACTTTTACAGATTTTTAATATCTCTTCCCGGGATTTATCCTTAAACTTTTTCTATAAACTTTTTTAATAGAAGCGTTTTTCCACTGCCACTCAAGGCTAACATACTTTCTCAATGCGCACAATCTCAGTAGCATTTCCATATCACGCTCTGCCGCATCCTCTTTCCCCCATATTTTTCTCCACTTATCATTATGTCTATTATAATCCTGGAGCATATCATAAAAGCGGCAGGCATATATTCCGTTTCTCAGTTCCTGTTGTGTCAGAAGAGAGCCTTTAGCATTTAAATTCTCAAATATTTTTCTTAATGTTTTTGTACGTTGCCTCTCATCATCAATCTTTATTTCGATAACAGTAATAGATGTATAGTCAATCCGTCTTTTCATTTCCACCGGAAGGTTGGCATAATCTACATTATATTCTTCCTCACCATCTCCCTTCAATTGAATGTGAAGTTCTTCCAAAGCTAATTGTCTTGTCAAAGCTTCCTGAAAAGAGTAATTTTCTACTTTTATCTCCGAAAAATCTACTGAATTATTCTTTTTTCTATCCAAATAGTAACCTATATAATAAAAAAACAAACTCAGTATACGCTGCTGTCCATCTAATATCTCTAATTGATTCTTATTATTTCTACAAGTGTAGATTGGAGGAATTGGCAAGTCACGAATCAGTGATTCCACTAATGCAATAACCTGTTCTTTACTCCAACGATATTTTCTCTGATATTTGGGAATAATATACAAATTCTCGTTTACCCCTTCCACAAGTGTACGAAATCCAACATCTGTTTTATACTGTTGTATACTTACCCCTTTCAATCCACTCATCAACCCATCTCCACTCAATGTAATACCCTCCTTCAGACAGACCGCTATCTATATTGAGCGTCAGATAAATCTGTCTCTCAATATAATAGGATGCGCGCAGCCACATGAGGAACTGTTCCGCTTTACACCTGCGGTTGGCGCGATGATCACAACAGATTTTATCAGTCGTGAATAAATTTATCTTAGCATAAATCCATAATACAATCTATATACATTAGCCGAAAAAAAGAATTTTGCGAGAGACACTAGACCTCTGAACCTTGTTGCTAATTTGGGGGAGTAAAAATGTAATAAGTCGTATCCAGCTAAATTTACGCCGATACGACTTATTTTCCTCATCTCTCTGCTCTATATACAATTCTATCCAATGACTCTACCACTCAATCACCGCCGACGCCCACGTCAGCCCGCCGCCAAAACCCGACAGCGCGATCTTCATCCCCGGCTTCAACATTCCCTTCCGGTTCATCTCGTCCAGCAGGATCGGCACACTGGCCGCCGATATATTGCCGCAGTGATCCAGGCTGATGGGGAACTTATCCTCCGTCACCCTAAGCCGCTTCGCCACCGACTGCAGGATCCTTATATTCGCCTGATGCAGTGCAAAATAGTCGATATCCTCCACCGCAAGCCCGGCTGCCTGAATGGTCTTTTGCAGGGAATGCGGCACCGCCGTCACGGCAAACTTATAGACTTCCTGCCCGTCCATATGCACATAGGAAAGTTCCTTCGGCGTCTCCACCAGCGGGTTATTATTGGAACGCCCCCTGCAGGCCAGCACGCCGCCCTTCACCCCGTCCGATCCCTGGTCGAAAGCAAGCAGCCCCGCAGTTCCTTCTTCTGCCCGCACCACCGCCGCTCCGGCGCCGTCGCCAAACAGGACACAGGTGCTTCTGTCATTCCAGTCCATGATCTTGGAGAGGGTTTCCGCCCCCAGGATCAGAGCCGTCCTATAGACTCCCGTCTGCAGATAGGCGTTCGCGATATTCAGCGCAAACATGAATCCGGCGCAGGCCGCATTGATGTCAAATGCCACCGCGTTTACCGCGCCGATCCTGGCCTGCACTTCGCAGGCACAAGACGGTGTCACATGGTCTGCCGACAGGGTGCCCACGATGAGCAGATCGATCTCCTCCGCCGATACGCCCGCACTCTCCATGGCACGCCTTGCCGCTTCGGCAGACATGCCCGCCGTCGTCTCCTCTTTCACCAGATGACGTTCCCGGATGCCCGTGCGGCTGCTGATCCACTCGTCAGAAGTATCCATGATCTTTGCCAGATCATCGTTTGTCACGACTGTCTCCGGCAGACAACTGCCTGTTCCTATAATTCTCGCTCTCATATTCTCCCTCACAGTTGCAGTTAACGACATTAGAAATTTTATTTACTATAACTCGTTATCGACACTAATACAGGGTTATATCAGGAGCTATTTACTCCTAACCCCGGAATTCTTCCATAATATCCTTCACATGCTCAAGCTTTGTGGCACGGTACGCGTTCGCCCCGCAGAACAAAAGGCCGTCTTCCGTCTTCCCTTTCACCGCGCTCACCAGCGCATCCGTGATGCAGTAAGGCGTCTCCTCCGGCTTGCAGGTACTGATGCACAGATGACATTTTCCATGCGGGATCCGTCCTTCCTTCGCCCTTTTTATAAAAGGATTTAAGATCGCTCGTCCCGGCATTCCCACCGGACTTGCCACGATCACGATATCCTCTTTCTTCGCATCGATATAACTCTGCTTATAGGCGTCCGATGCATCGCATTCGTATGTGGTCACGAACCGCGTCGCCACCTGTACGCCGTCCGCCCCCAGTCCCAGATAATGTTCCATATCCTCCCGGGTGTAGACGCCTCCCGCCATGATCACCGGGATCTTCGTATCATGTTCCGCCGCCGTCTCCCCGACCTTCCGGATGATCTGACGTACTTCCTCGTCATAATGAAGCCCCTCGATATCATCTAACTGCTCCTTGTGAAACCCGAGATGTCCACCCGCAAGCGGCCCCTCGATAATAACCGCATCCGGCAGTCTCGTGTACTTTTTCCACCAGTAGCGCATGATCACCTGCGCAGACTTTACACTGGACACGATGGGGGCCAGCTTCGTCTTCGCGTTCCCCACCAGCTTTGGCAGTTCCATCGGCAGTCCCGCCCCGGAAATGATCAGATCGATGCCCGCCTCCACGGCCGCTTTCACATATTCCTCGTATTTCCTCGTGGCCACCATGATATTGACACCCAGGATCCCGCCCATCGCGATCTGCCTGGCCTTCCGGATCTCCGCTTTGATGGCCCGCAGATTCGCCCCGATCGGATCCGTATCGAAATCCGGCTCCCGGTATCCGATCTGCGCCGTGGAGATCACGCCGATACCGCCTTGTGCCGCCACGGCGCCGGCCAGGGAAGAAAGACTCACTCCCACGCCCATACCGCCCTGTATCAAGGGCACTTTCGCCACCAGATCACCTATTACAAGAGGTTTTACAATTCCCATCTTTACCTCCAACGTGGATATTACCGGCTATGCCCGCAATATCCCTGAATTTACCCTTTACACTCCCGCACATCGCAAGCTGCACCTGCGATGCTGCATCCAGTTATGCCTCTCCGATCGCAAACGTCAGCTCCGCCTGGGTCACCAGCTTACCGTCCACATACGCTTTCGCCGCGCCCACTCCGATCGGCCCTTTGATCTTAATGATCTCCGTCTCCAGGGTCAGTACGTCTCCCGGCACCACTTTACCCTTAAACTTCGCATTGTTGATCGCCGCAAAATAAGCCGTCTTCCCCTTAAATTCCGGCTGGCTTAGGATGGCAACCGCGCCTGTCTGGGCCAGCGCCTCCACGATCAGCACACCCGGCATCACCGGCTCTTTCGGAAAATGCCCCGCAAAAAAGGGCTCATTATAAGAAACGCATTTCTTCGCCACAACCCTTTTTCCCGCTTCCAATTCCTCGACCGTATCGATCAGCATGAAAGGCTGCCTGTGCGGAATAATTTCCATGATCTCTTTCGCCGTCATCAGTGACATGTTATCTCCTCCTAGTTGGCCTGATCCTGCATCATCTCCAAAATCCTGAGCTGAACTGTTACTACGCGTGATACTTCTTCACCAGAAGGCTTGCATTGTGTCCGCCAAACCCCAGCGAATTGGACAACGCGTACTCCACATCTTCCGTATACGCTTCCTTACAGTAATTCAGATCCAGTTCCTCGTCCGGCACCTGATAGCCTGCCGTCTTATGAATATAGCCTTCTTCAATCTCCTTCACGCAGGTCACAAACTCGACCGCGCCCGCCGCGCCAAGCAGATGCCCCACCATGGATTTCGTGGAATTGATCTTAATCTCCTTCGCATGTTCCCCGAACAATAACTTGATCGCTCTCGTCTCGAACAGGTCGTTGTGGTGCGTGCCCGTACCGTGCGCATTGATGTACGTGATATCTTCTTTCGCAATGCCCGCGTCCGCCACCGCATATTCCATGGCTTTCGCCGCCCCGGCGCCGTCCTCCGCCGGAGAAGTGATATGATAAGCATCGGAAGAGCAGCCATAGCCGGCAACCTCCGCATAGATCCTCGCACCTCTCGCCTTCGCGTGCTCCAGTTCCTCCAATACCACGACGGCCGCGCCCTCGCCCATCACGAAACCGCCTCTCTCCTTGTCGAAGGGAATCGAACACCGCTCCGGATCCTCACTGGTGGACAATGCCGTCAGCGCTGAAAAGCCACCCACACCGATGGGACAGATACTGCCCTCCGTGCCGCCTGCGACCATCACCTCGGCGTCCCCGTACTGAATCGCGCGAAATGCCTCGCCGATGGAATTCGTACCCGTAGCGCAGGCCGTCACCACATTGATGCTCTTACCCTTTAAACCGAACTGGATCGACACGTTGCCTGCCGCCATATTCGAGATTGTCAGAGGCACGAAAAGGGGTTCGATCCTGCCCGGCCCTTTCTCCACCAGTCTGGTGTGAGAACGTTCCATGGCCTGCAGAGATCCCGTGCCGGAACCGACAGACACACCCACCCTGTAAGGATCCTCCTTCTCCATGTTAAGACCCGCATCCTCCAGGGCCTCCTTCGTCGCCGCCACCGCATACTGGGAGAAAAGCTCCATCCGCTTAGCGGCCTTGAAATCCATGTAGTTCTTCCCCTCGAAGCCTTTCACCTCCGCCGCCAGCTTACACTTAAAATCCGTGGTGTCAAATCTCGTGATCCTGTCAAAACCGATCTTTCCCGCCTTGACCCCGGCCCAGAATTCATCCACGCTAAGCCCGATCGGCGTGATCGCACCCATACCCGTCACTACTACTCGTCTGCTCATGTCTGCCTCCGTTTCTCTTTCCTCTACTACTTTTTCTCGTCCATTTACATTGCCATTCCACCGTCCACGGAGATGACCTGTCCCGTAATATACGCCGCCTTATCGCTTGCCAGAAACGCCACCGTCTCCGCGATATCTCTCGGCGTCCCCACACGCTTCAGCGGGATCTGCGCCACCGTCGCTTCTTTCGCCGCATCCGTCATCGCCTGCGTCATATCCGTATCGATAAAGCCCGGCGCCACCGCATTGACCGTAATATTCCTGCTGGCCAGCTCCCTTGCCATGGACTTCGTCAATCCGATCACGCCCGCCTTGGAAGCCGCGTAATTGGCCTGTCCTGCATTGCCCAGCACTCCCGTCACAGAGGACAGATTGATGATCCGTCCCGCCTTCTGCCTGATCATCGGCCGGTACATATGCTTGATGGTATTAAAAGTCCCTTTCAGGTTCGTATCGATGACCGCGTCAAAATCTTGCTCCGTCATTCTGATCACCAGATTATCCCTTGTGATCCCCGCATTATTCACCAGAATGTCGATATGCCCGAATACCGCAAGCATATCCGTGATCATCTTCCCGCAGGCTTCAAAGTCCGCCACGCTGCATTGCACCGCCACGGCCTTTCGGCCCATCTCCTCGATCTTAGAGGCCACTTCCTCTGCCTTTTCCTTCGAACCGTTATAATTCACGATCACATCCGCACCGTACTCTGCCAATGTCAGCGCGATCTCCCGTCCGATCCCTCTGCCCGCGCCCGTCACGAGCGCCACTTTTCCCTGTAACATAGATTCCTCCAATCCGATTTTCCAAACCGCTATGCCAGCAAGTCACCCAGCTTCTCCAGATCTTCCACCTTCTCCACGCTGATGACCTTCACATCTCTGCTGATCTTACGCATAAACCCGGATAATGTCTTACCCGGCCCGATCTCCACGAACGTATCCACACCGTCTTTGATCATCCGCTCTATCGTCTGCTGCCACCGCACGGAAGAAGACACCTGCTTTTGCAAAAGCTCCTTCACCTGTGTCCGGTCCGTCACATAATCCGCGGTCACATTGGCGATATAGGGGATTTTGATCTCCTGTATCTCCACATGCTCCAGTTCCTTCGCCAGCTTCTCCCCGGCTCCCTCTAACATCGGCGAGTGAAAAGGTCCGCTGACCTTCAGAGGCACGCATCTCTTAGCGCCTGCCGCCGTCAGTTTCTCCACCGCCGCCTGTGCCGCAGCCTCCTCACCGGTGATAACGATCTGTCCCGGACAGTTGTAATTCGCGATCGATACGCAGCCCTCCGTCTCCTCACAGATCTTCTCGATCACCGCCGTGTCCAGACCGAGCACCGCCACCATGGCGCCGCCGTTCGGCACCGCTTCCTGCATATAGATACCGCGCTTACGCACCACCCGGAACACATCTTCCGCGCTCATCACGCCGCTTGCCGTAAGCGCGCCGTATTCTCCCAGGCTTAAGCCCGCAGTCACATCCGGCTTTACGCCCTTTTCCTCTATCGCCTTTAACATCGCCACCTCTGTTGCCAGCATGGCGATCTGCGTATATTCCGTAATATTGATCTGCTCGTTTTCCTCAAAGCAAAGAGCCTCCACATCAAGCCCGCTGGCCTTGCCCGCCAGCTCGAACATCTCCCTGCTTGCGGGAATCTGCTCATAGAAATCCTTTCCCATCCCCACATACTGGGCGCCCTGTCCCGGAAACATAAATGCTGTTTTTCCCATAATCTCCCTCTTTTCTGCGCACGTTTCCCGCGCTGTCTTTAGCAGCAGTTCACGGCCTGACCGACAGCAGGCCGTATCACATCCAGTCTATTGAAAGTCGCCTCCGACGATGGCCGGATACCTGCCCCTCCCGATACTTTGAATTTCAAAGTAATTGTCCCTGAAAAAGGGTCTGCCCATGGGCAAACCCTGTCAAATTTGCTCACATCATTATTTGATCAACAAGCGCTCCGCCTGTTCCATAATCTCCTGAATCATCTCTGCGCAGGTCATCTCTTCCTTGATCATGCCCGCAATCTGTCCGGCCATCAGCGTACCATTGACAGTATCACCCTCCACCACTGCCTTGCGCAGCGCTCCCAGTGTCAGATGCTCTAATTCCTCAAAAGGCGCTCCGGCCTTCTCCAATTTCAGGTACTCTCTGGTCATATTATTGCGCAGCTGGCGAACCGGATGGCCGTGGCTTGCGCCCGTCACTTCCGAATCGATATCCTTAGCCGCCAAAATCTTCTTCTTATAATTCTCATGTACGATGGACTCTTTGGCAACTACGAATCTTGTTCCCATCTGCACCGCTTCCGCGCCCAGCATCATCGCTGCTGCGAAGCCTCTGCCGTCCGCGATACCGCCTGCCGCGATCACCGGGATCTTTACCGCATCCACCACCTGGGGGACAAGCGTCATCGTCGTAGCCGCACCGATATGTCCGCCGGACTCCGTGCCCTCCGCGATCAGCGCATCTACACCGGCACGCTCCATCATTCTGGCAAGCCCTACACTGGCAACCACCGGGATCACCCTGATACCGGCTTCCTTCCACATCGCCAGATATTTGCCCGGATTGCCTGCTCCGGTAGTGACTACCGAAACGCCCTCTTCCACAATGACTTTGGCGATCTCATCCGCTTCCGGATTCATGAGCATGACATTCACGCCGAAAGGCTTCTTCGTCAGTTCCTTCGTCTTCTGAATCTGCTCCCTGACATGAGACGCCGGCGCGCCGCCTGCCCCGATGATCCCGAGTCCGCCTGCCTCCGAAACCGCTGCCGCAAGATGATATTCGGCAACCCACGCCATGCCGCCCTGAATGATCGGATACATGATCCCCAGAAGTTCTGTAATCTTAGTCTTCATGCTGTCGCCTATGCCTCTACGCCTTTGCTCTTCATATATTCAATGACAGCTCCCACTGTCGTGATCTGCTCTAAGTCCTCGGAAGGAATCTCAACGCCATACTCTTCTTCAAAAGCCATAACAAGCTCAAATAAGTCTAAAGAGTCAGCACCCAAATCATCTTTGAAGGAAGTTTCTTCTGTGATATCAGATCCCTCATAGTTTAACTGCTCCTTAATAATCTCGACAACTCTCTCTAACATTTCTCTGCTCTCCTTTTCGCCGTTGATAAAATAGTTTGACATTCAAAGTATATTCTCTGTTACTATGTTTGTCAACCTTAATTTTACGGGTTTTCTACATTTTGTCAATTCACTTTGATAATAAATGTTGATAAATCTCTCTTTTTGGTACGCCGCGGTCTTTCGCCACCTGTTTCATGGCGCTTTTTTCATCCATGCCCGACTCCGTATAGTATGCCATATGCTCTTCTACGCTCATTGTAAGCCATGATTCCTGCGCTTCCTTCCGCTTCTGCACAAGGCTTTTACCCTCGATCACCAGTACATACTCCCCGCGGGGTTCTTCCTGCTCATACAATGCAAGTGCACCCCCGATCGTAGTCGGCAGCACCGTCTCAAACTTCTTCGTCAGTTCCCTGCAGAGCGTCAGACGCCGGTTCCCCAACGCTTCTAACAGCTCCTCTAACGTCCTGACAAGATGATGCGGCGCTTCGTAGAGAATGATCGTCCGGGACTCTTCCCGCAGCTCCTCCAGGATTGCGGTCTTCTCCTTCTTGTCCGCAGGCAGAAAAGCCTCGAAGCAGAACCTGCGCGTGCTAAGCCCCGAAAGCGTCAGCGCCGTGATGCAGGCCGCCGCCCCCGGCAGAGAAGTCACTACGATCCCCGCCTCATGGCATTTCGCCACCAGTACCTCTCCCGGATCCGAGATACCCGGCGTCCCCGCATCCGTGATAAGCGCCACATTTTTTCCCTGCTGCATCTGCGCCACAAGATAGTCTGCCTTTTCTACTTTATTATATTCATGGTAGCTGGTCATAGAAGTCTTAATTTCAAAATGATTGAGCAGTTTGATACTGTTGCGCGTATCCTCCGCCGCGATCAGATCCACCTCCCGCAGCGTTTCCACCACCCGCGGCGTCATATCCCCCAGATTCCCGATGGGAGTCGCACACAAATATAACATTCCCGTCATCTTCCTTCCTCCTGCAGTCTTCTCTTGTTCTGCTGCTGCCTCCGTCGCATCCTCTGCCATACCGCACCGATACCTCTATATGCTGCTATTACGCTGTAACCGCCTGCTGCCCTGTCGATGCATCCGGATCTGTATCTGTCGGCTGCCCTGCTATACCTTCCGGCACCGTCCCTGCTGTCTTATCCTGCGGCGTTTCTTCCTGCGGTACTTGTTCCTGCTGTCCTGCCGTCTCTTCCTGCGTCGCTTCTCCCTGCTGTCCTGCCGTCTCTTCCTGTGTCGCTTCTCCCTGTTCTCCTGCCGTCTCTTCCGCCGCTGCTTCCTGCTTCTTAGTCTCCTTCTCCGTCTCCCACTGCTGCCGTTCCGCCTCAGCCTCCTCGTCCGTCAAAAGGGAATCCCGCTGGTACTTCACCGCCGCATTCCACAGGATCCACTCGTCATACCCCGCATCATAGGCCCCTTTGATCTGTGCCCGTATCTGCTGCGGGCCATAGCTGATATGTCCCGGCACCCAGCTGGCCGTAAAACTTTGCAGCCACGCACGTACATGCGCGCGGTTTTCCTCCGGAAGCGCCTCCAGCTCCTGTACGGAAGCAGAACACGCCCCGTAGATCGTATGATAGGGATCCGCATCCGGCACCGCGATCCCATATGAGCCGTTTCTGTAATGAGAAGGATAGATCATCGGACAGATATAATCCAGGTATTCCGCCATTTTCACATAATCCTGCCCCACGATCTGCTGATCCGTCTCATTCTCGATCACCGTACCGAACACATCCGGACAAAACGCATAAATGAGTTTTTTCAGCTTCCGCACCGGCGGAAA